>JBLMXS010000035.1:0-5869 GCA_050257895.1 Thiohalocapsa sp. | reverse complement strand
GTGCAGCCCGTCTCGCTCCAGACCAGCGAGTCGCCGGCTCCGGGCGCACCGTAATTGTAGTCGCCGGGCAAGAGCCTACGCTCATCGATCCACAGCTCGCCGTCGAGCAGGTGCAGCTCTTCGACGCCCGCATGAGTATGCGGCGGGTAACTCGCACCGGGCGCCAGGCGCACCAGCATGCTGACCCGATGCCTCTCGGTGTCGGTCGCGAGCAGCTTGCATTCGATCCCGGGCGCGACCTGGTCCCATTCCGGCTCATGCCAGCGCGCCGCCGGCGGCGGCACCGGTTCTTTCCCGGTCTCCTCGGCGATACGAAGCGCAAGGCGCGCCTGCAGCGATGTCGTCGGACGCAGCACATCCGCGGGCCAGGAAACAAACCTGTCGATCACCGCGCGCAGGCTCGCCGCCTCGCGCTGGCAGTACGGACATGCGGCGATATGGGCTTCGGCCGCGCCGACCTCGCTTGCCGGCAGCGCCTGCAGCAGGTAGGCGCAGGTGACCTCGCTCTGCTCGCAACGGTCGCGGTCACACATCGTCATGGCTTTTTCGCTGTTGCGGTTAACGTGCGCCGCAGCTTGTGCAATCCGGAGCGGATGCGCGTCTTGATCGTACCGAGCGGCTGATTCAGCCGCGCCGCGGCTTCGGCATGGGTCAGTCCGGCGAAGAACGTCGCTTCGATCGCCTGGCGCTCGTCAGACGTCAGCGCCGCCAAAGCGCTGCGTAGGGCATTACCCTGCTCGCGCAGCTCGATCACGTCGTGCGAATCGGCAATCGCCTCGGCGAGCGGCGGTGCATCGCCGTTGCGCTTCTTTCGGCTCTCGAAACGCAGCCGGTCGATCGCGCGAGAGCGCGCCTGGTTTATGATCCAGCCGAGCACCGTGCCGTTAGCGGCATCGTAGCGCGACCCCCGCCGCCAGACGTCATGGAAGACGTCGATCGTGAGCTCCTCGGCGGTTTCGCGGTTGGCCGTGATGCGCATGATCAACGTGAAGACGATGCGATGAGCCCTCTCGTAGAGCGCATGCAAGGCAAGCTGATCGCCTCGGGCAATGGCTTCCACGAGTGCCGCCCACTCCTGCTCCGGAACCTGAGCCTTGGCCTTCGCATACAGCACATCGCCCAGCGTTGCCGGCTTGTCTTCAGGTCGTTCGGCGGTGTGGGGATTCGTCATGCCGGAGGGAGTTTGCATTGTCCGCCGCTGCCTGATCAAGATCGGGCGGTGTCGCAATTGCGACGCTCGAGGTTGCGCCGACGGCGGCAGTGTCGCTGTGCGGCATTGTCGCGTCCACCATGAATTGACGATTTAAAGATATCTTTATATGTTTAGCCATCCGTTGCAGTCTTCGACGCAGCGCATCCGGCCATGATGACATGGGATGAGTTCAGATGCCCGAGTTCACCGATTACAAGGTTGCCGATATCGGCCTCGCCGATTGGGGACGGCGCGAGATCGCGATCGCCGAGACCGAGATGCCGGGGCTGATGTCGCTGCGCGAGGAGTTCGGCGCGGCAAAGCCGCTCTCCGGCGCGCGCATCGTCGGCTGCCTGCACATGACGATCCAGACCGCCGTGCTGATCGAGACATTGGCGCAGCTCGGCGCCACCGTGCGGTGGAGCTCGTGCAACATCTACTCGACGCAGGACCAGGCGGCCGCTGCGATCGCCGCCCGCGGCATCCCGGTCTTCGCCTGGAAGGGCGAGACCGAAGAAGAATACGAGTGGTGCATCGAGCAGACGCTGTCGGGGCCCGGCGGCTGGACCCCCAACATGATCCTCGACGACGGCGGCGATGCGACCAAGATCATCCATGACCACCACCCGCATTTGCTGCCGGAGATCCGCGGCATCTCGGATGAGACGACGACGGGCGTCAACCGGCTCTACGAGATGGTGCGCGAGGGCTCGTTGAAAGCGCCTGCCTTCAACGTCAACGACAGCGTCACCAAGTCGAAATTTGACAACCTCTATGGCTGCCGCGAGAGCCTTGTCGACGGCATCAAGCGCGCCACCGACGTCATGGTCGCCGGCAAGATGGCCGTGGTCTGCGGCTTCGGCAATGTCGGCAAGGGCTCGGCGGCGAGCCTGCGGAGCCAGGGCGCCCGCGTCATGGTGACCGAGGTCGACCCGATCTGCGCCTTGCAGGCGGCGATGGAGGGCTACGAGGTGACGACGATGGAGGAGGCGGCCCCCAAGGCCGACATCTTCGTCACCGCCACCGGCAATGTCGACGTCATCACGATCGATCACATGCGGCACATGAAGGACCGCGCCATCGTCTGCAACATCGGCCACTTCGACAGCGAGATCCAGATCGAGTCGCTGCGCAACTACCAGTGGGAGGAGGTCAAGCCGCAGGTCGACGAGGTCGTCTTCCCGGACGGCAAGCGGCTGATCGTTCTCGCCAAGGGGCGCCTCGTCAATCTCGGCTGCGCCACCGGCCACCCGAGCTTTGTCATGAGCGCGTCCTTCACAAACCAGGTGCTGGCGCAGATCGAGCTGTGGACCAACCACGGCAAGTACGAGAACAAGGTCTACGTGCTGCCGAAGCACCTCGACGAGAAGGTGGCGCAGCTGCACCTCGACAAGCTCGGCGCCAAGTTGACGCGGCTCTCGACAAAACAGGCTGAGTATATCGGTGTAGCCGGGCACGGCCCGTTCAAGCCGGAATACTACCGCTACTGAGTCGGCCTCAAGCTGCGCCGCGAGCGGGCGGCGCAGCACTCCGTTCTTTTCTTTCGCGGCGGAAGACCCGATTATCCGCGCGGGGGATGCGCGACGAACGAGCGCGCCGAGGGCGAGAGGCGGCCCATCGTGATCGAGTTCGCTGCCGGGATTGTTGTGCTCGTCGCGGCGGCGTTCTGGGCGCTGTGGCGGCACTTTCGGACGCGCATCGGACACCTCGCGCTGGCGCGCATCGCCATCGAACGCGACGGCGCAATGCGGGCGGCGGCGCTGGCGACATTGCCGCTGACCGGCTTCCTGTGGCGGCGCGACGCGCCTGCCGGCGATCCGCCGCTGTCGCTCGGTCAGCCGCGCGATGGGGCTGCAGCGCTGTCCTATGCCGCCTTTCTCGCACGACTTGCGGCAGCGGACGCGGCCCGGCTGGAACGCGCGGTCGCCGCGCTGCGCGACAGCGGCACGCCGTTTGCGGCGGCGCTGGCCGACGCCGAGGGCACCAGCTACGCGCTCGACGGCCGGCCGACGGCCGCCGGCGACTGCGTCCTCTGGCTCAGCGACGCCACCGCGCTTAGCCGCGCCGAGAGCGCCCGCAGCACGGCGACCGCCGCCGCCGCCGCGCTGCGCGAGATGCTCGACGCCCTGCCGTTGCCGGTGTGGCGCCGCGACCCGCAGCTGCGGGTCGCCGATTGCAACACCGCCTATGCCGCCGCCCTCGATCTGCCGCGCGAGGCGGCCTTGGCGCAGAGCGCCGAGCTGGCGCCCGGGCACGGGCCGGATCGCGCCGCGGCATTGGCGAGCGCTGCCGCCGACGGCAGCCCGCGCCACGCCGAGCGCCATGTCGTGATCGGCGGCTCGCGCCGCCTTCTGGCGCTCGCCGAGACGCCGGCGCGCGATGGCGGCACGATCGGCTTCGCGCTCGACCGCACCGACATCGAAAGCGCCGAAAGCGACCTCTCCCGGCACGTCAACGCGCACGGCCAGGTCCTCGAAAGCATCCACGCCGCGGTCGCCATCTACGGGCCGGACAAGCGCCTCAGCTTCTTCAATTCGGCCTTTGCCCAATTATGGGGGATCGAGGAGGAGTGGCTGGCCGGCGAGCCCTCGCTCGACGAATTGTTGGAGCGGCTGCGCGAGCGCCGGCGAGTGCCGGAATATGCCGATTTCCGCGCCTTCAAGCGTCAGCAGCTCGGCATGTTCACCTCGCTGATCGAGCCGCAGACCGAGCTGATGCACCTGCCGGACGGCCGCACGCTAAGCGCCTCGGTGTCGCCGCACCCGCTCGGCGGGCTGATCTTCGTCTACGAGGACGTGACCGATCGGCTGGCGCTCGAGAGCTCCTACAACACGCTGATCGCGGTGCAGCGCGAGACGCTCGACAATCTCTATGAGGGCATCGCCGTGTTCGGCAGCGACGGCCGGCTGAAATTGCAGAATCCGGCCTACCGCAAGATCTGGACATTGAGCGAGGCCGACCTCGCCGACGAGCCGCATTTCAGCGACATCGTCGACAAGATTCGCCATTTCTACGATGCCGGCGGCGCCCGCGGCGATGCCCCTGGCGATGCCCCTGGCGATGCCCCTGGCGATGATTGGAGCCGCACCCGCGACGAGATCATCGCGCGAGTGACGGGCCAGGTGCACTGGAGCGGGCGGCTCGACCGCAGCGACGGTTCAGTCCTGCAATTGGCTTCGGTGCCGCTGCCGGACGGCAATGTGTTGCTGACGGCGCTCGACGTCACGGATACGACGCGGGTCGAGCGCGCGTTGCGCGAGCGCAACGAGGCGCTGGAGACCGCGGACCGGCTGAAGAGCGAGTTCATCGCCAACGTCTCCTACGAGCTGCGTACGCCGCTCAACGCCATCATCGGCTTCGCCGAGATCCTGGCGAACCAGTATTTCGGCCCGCTGACGGCGCGCCAGCTCGATTACAGCCGCGGCATCATCGAAAGCTCCCAGCGCCTGATGTCGCTGATCAACGACATCCTCGACCTCGCGACGATCGAGGCCGGCTACATGGCGCTGGAGAACAGCCGGATCGAGGTGTGCGAGATGCTCGAGGCGGTGATCGGCCTGACGCGCGAGCGCGCCCGCGCCCAGGAGCTGACGCTGACGCTGGCTTGTCCGGCCGATATCGGCGCCATCACCGCCGACGAGCGCCGCCTCAAGCAGGCCCTGTTCAACCTCGTCTCGAACGCGCTGAAATTCACCCCGCCCGGCGGCGCCATCCGGGTCGAGGCGCGGGTCGAGCCGCTGGTCGAGGCGGCGTTTGCGGCGGGCGGCGGCGGCGAGCCTGCCGGCGACCTGATCCTCGCGGTCGCCGACACCGGCGTCGGCATCCCGGCGGCCGACCACCAGCGGGTGTTTGAAAAGTTCGAGCGGGCCCAGCCGCATTCCCGCGAGTCCGGCGCCGGTCTCGGCCTGTCGCTGGTCAAGAACCTGATCGAGCTGCATGGCGGCTCGGTCACGATCGAGTCGGCCCCGGGGTCCGGCACCACCGTATCGTGCCGGCTGCCGGGCGGGTTGCGCCTCGGCGCCGCGACGAGGGCGACCTCCGCCAACGCCGCCTGCTGAGCGCTTTGCCACCTTCTTGACGCACATCAAGGAACCGTTCGCGGCGGGGCGGATGATGCCGTCTGCTGAAGGCGGAACCCGAATGGAAAATGCGCAGCACCTGCGGGATCTGGCGGCATGGTATCGTGCCTTTGCCGAAGTCGGCCGCAGCGACGAGCGTGAGAACCGCCTCCGCTTTGCGGAGTACCTGGAGCGTCGCGCCGATGAGCTGGAGCAGCGGGCCGAGCGGGACAAACGGTGAGACCGCGCGCGGGATTACGTCGCACTAGCAACATGGATTAAGTTCGGCTACCGTTGACGCCTGTCAGAGAGACGGGTCGATGAGGTCGGCGGAGGAATTGCGCCTCGAAGCTCGGCAGCTGCGGGAAACCGCGAGCAAGCTTACTGCGCCGGAGTTGAAAAAGGAATTGGCTGCACGCGCGCTTGCCCTCTCCGAGCGGGCCGAAGCGATTGCCAATTCGCGAGGGCATCGGCAACGTCTCATTGAAAATATCGCTCGCTACCGGCGCATGCTGACGATCGGCATCGAGGATGCGACCCAACAGTTGCTGGTGCGGGACATGCTGGCGGACGCCGAAGAATTGCTGTCCGCAGCCCAAGCTGGCGTCGAAACAGGTCG
>JBLMXS010000034.1:0-6410 GCA_050257895.1 Thiohalocapsa sp. | reverse complement strand
CGCCTTCCCATTCCGACGTCTGCTGCAGCAGGTGGCGCCAGGTGATGCGGTGATTGTGCGGCGGCTCGAAGCCGCCGTCGTCGACCCGCTCGCGCACCGGCTCGTCGAGATCCCCGATCAGACCGCGGTCGAGCGCCAGACCGGCGAGGATCGAGAGATAGCTCTTGGCGACGCTGAAGGTCTGGTCGATCTGCAGCGGGTCGCCCCACTCGGCGACGATGTGGCCACCGCGCACGACAACCCCGTTCGGGCCGCCGCGCGGCCGCACCGGCCCCAGCGCCTCGTTCCACGGCGGCTCCTCGTCGAAATCGGTCTCGATCATATAAGCGAGGTCGCGGCGCCAGGGCGTCTCGTGCTCGGCGGCATGGCGTGCAGCGGCGGCGATGACGGCGGGATCGAGCCCGACGGCGGCCGGGTCGGCCTGTTCCCAGGTCGGATGCGGCGGCGGGAAATACGGCATGAACAGTGTCCTGCGGCGGTCTGGATTGCGGGCGCGGGCTTGATTTTCCGCGATGCGGCACGAAGTCGTAGCACACAAGGCGCGACCTTCGAGAGCGGCGATTGGCAGCGAATCTCGCCGCCGGCTCTGCTAGAATGTCGCGGCGTTCAGCATCCGGGGTTGTCTTATGGGTTCTCTCAGCATTTGGCATTGGCTGCTGGTGATCGGCGTCGGCGTACTGCTGTTCGGCGGCAAGGGAAAGATCTCCAGCGTCATGGGCGACTTCGCCACCGGCATCAAGGCCTTCAAGTCCGGCATGAAGGAACCCGAGCAGGAAGCCGCGGCGACGCCGGCGCAGGTGCCGCCACCGGGCGCCGCCCCGGTCGGCGTCGCCGAGCGCTCGCGCGACCACGCCTGAAGCGCTGTCTGAAGGGCCGGCCTGAAAACCGCGCCTGAATGGCCGCAGCGGCGGGACGCGCGGTGCGTGCCCGCCCGGCGGGGCGGCCGCTCGCTGTCAGCCCGCTGGAAATCCGCAGCGATCCAGCCAAGGGTCGCGGCGTCTTCGCAATGGCTCCGATCGCCGCCGGCACGCTGATCGAGGCGGCGCCGGTTGTCGTCGTGCCGGCCGCGCAGTGCGCCCTCATCGATAAGACCATCCTGCACGACTACTACTTCCGCTGGGTGCAGCGCGCAGACGATGCCGCCGAGGCAACCGGCGCCGTCGCGCTCGGCCTCGTCTCCCTATGCAACCATTCGCGCCGACCGAACGCGCGGGTGCGGCGCAATCTCGCGGAGGCGACGCTCGATCTCCTCGCCCAGGCGGCGATCGCGGCGGGCGACGAGATCACGATTGACTACAACTGTCCACTGTGGTTCGTCGCGACCGAGTAGCGGCACAGGACAGCACCGGCATGCAGCGGTTCGAGGGCACCGACACCTACGTGGCGACGCAAGACTTGCAGGTCGCCGTCAACGCCGCCGTCGCCTTGGAGCGGCCGCTGCTCGTGAAGGGCGAACCCGGCACCGGCAAGACAATCCTCGCGCACGAGGTCGCCAAGGCGCTGGACCTCGAGCTGATCACCTGGCACATCAAGTCGACGACGAAGGCGATCCAGGGCCTCTACGAATACGACGCGGTCTCGCGCCTGCGCGACGGCCAGCTCGGCGACGCGCGGGTGCACGACATCGCCAACTACATCAAGCCCGGCAAATTGTGGGACGCGTTCGAGGCCGACAGGGCGCCGGTGCTGCTGATCGACGAGATCGACAAGGCCGACATCGAATTCCCCAACGACCTCCTCCTCGAACTCGACCGCATGGAGTTCTACGTCTACGAGCTGCGGAAGACGATCGTCGCCAGACAGCGGCCGATCGTCATGATCACCTCGAACAACGAGAAGGAATTGCCGGACGCGTTTCTGCGCCGCTGCTTTTTCCATTACATCCGCTTCCCCGATCGCGAGACGATGGAGCGGATCATCGACGTGCATTTCCCGGGGCTGCAACGCGACCTTGTGCACGAGGCGCTGACGATCTTCTTCGACATCCGCGAGGTGCCCGGGCTGAAGAAAAAGCCGTCCACTTCGGAACTGCTCGACTGGCTGAAACTGCTGCTGGTCGAGGACATCCCGGCCGAGGTGCTGCGCGCCCGCGACGCGAAAAAACTGATCCCGCCCTTGCACGGCGCGCTGTTGAAAAACGAGCAGGACGTCCACCTGTTCGAGCGCCTCGCCTTCTTGAACCGGCGGGAACGGGGATGATGTGGATAAGTGGGACGGAAAGACGAGGAAAACGGGGATAATTTCCGAGAGACACTTTAATCATGAAATCGAATAACCCTATCTCGGACGAAATTAACCCGGTTAGCAGCGACGAGCTGTATGAGATGGCGAATTTCTACCCGCGAACGACCGGTCTACCCATGACCGTATGGGTCGGCCCGCGTGGAAATGCTCGCCACGACGTCCGCATAAAGGTCCATATGAATCACGGCGACCGCATGACGATAGAGAATACTGCAGTTGTCGGCGTTCGGCCTGATCCGCATATTATTGAAGGACGGCTTCCCGCCTCGGATCAGCGGGCCGTGTTCGATTGGATTACCTTGAACGCGGCCGCCATAACCGCCTACTGGGATGGCAATATCGACACGCTCGAACTGGTCCAGATGCTGAAACCGTTGGCACCGCCATAGCCGAGGCAAGGCACTGTGACGCGCGCTACCGAAACGGTCCAGCTACCACCCGATACGCCGCTTGGAGATGAGTTGGCGACGGAGGAGCTGGTTGAAATGGCTAACCTCACCGCCGCTCAAACCGGAGTGCCCGGCACGATCTTCATCTCAACGGTGATGGGCGGCCACGGACCGCGCGTCAAATATTTTGTGCAGCCGGGACGTAATCAACCAAGTTTTTCCGTGCTCATCGCCGATCCGCCGCGAGTCGTTGCGAACAGCCTGCCCGACCGGGTTCTTCGCCAACGGTCCTCCGCGGTGGTCCGGTGGGTGACGCTGAATAGGGATGCGCTGCTCGATTTCTGGAATAACGGGGATAGCTGGACCGATCCGCAGGTCACCTCGTTCAAGCAAGCGCTGAAGCGGATCTGACCGGTGTTCATCTCCTTCTTCCTCGAATTGCGCGCGGCCAAGGTGCCGGCGAGCCTGCGCGAGTTCCTGACGTTGCTGGAGGCAATGCGGGCGGGGGTGGCGGGGTTCGACATCGACGAGTTCTACTTCCTGGCGCGCGCCGCGCTGGTCAAGGACGAGCGGCATCTTGACCGCTTCGACCGGGTCTTCGGCAAATGCTTCAACGGCATCGAATCGGCATCCGACCCGCAGACCGAATTGCCGGACGAATGGCTCCGCTCACTCGCCGAGCGCTATCTGACAGCGGAGGAAAAGGCGCAGGTCGAGGCGCTCGGCGGCTGGGACAAGCTGATGGAAACGCTGCGTCAGCGCCTCGCCGAGCAGAAGGAGCGGCACCACGGCGGCAAGAAATGGATCGGCACCGGCGGCACCTCGCCGTTCGGCAATAGCGGCTACAACCCGGAAGGCGTGCGCATCGGCCCGAAATCGCAGGGGAACCGCACCGCGGTCAAGATCTGGGACAGGCGCGAGTTTCGGAACCTCGACGACACGCTCGAACTGGGCACCCGCAACATCAAGCTGGCGCTGCGCCGGCTGCGCCAGTTCGCCCGCGAGGGGGCCGAGCTGGAGCTCGACCTGCCCGGCACGATCCGCTCCACTGCGCACAACGCCGGCTGGCTCGATCTGAAGCTGCTGCCGGAGCGACGCAACACGGTGAAACTGCTGCTGTTCCTCGATGTCGGCGGCTCGATGGACGACCACATCCGGATCTGCGAGGAGCTGTTTTCGGCGGCCCGGGGCGAGTTCAAGCACCTCGTGCATTTCTACTTCCATAACTGCCTTTACGATTCGGTATGGAAGGATTCGCGCCGGCGCCATGTCGAGCAGATCCCGCTCTTCGAGATTCTGCGCACCTACGATCCCGGCCACAAGGTCGTGCTGGTCGGCGACGCCAGCATGAGCCCCTACGAGATCGAGAAGGAGGGCGGCAGCGTCGAGCGCTGGAATGACGAGCCGGGCAATTTGTGGATGCGGCGCCTGCTCGACGCCTACCCGAAGGCGGTCTGGCTCAACCCGGTGCCGGAGAAATATTGGGACGGCACCAGCAGCATCGGCATGATCCGGGCGCTGATGGAAGGGCGCATGTTCCCACTGACGCTCGCCGGCATCGACAGCGGGATGCGCGAACTGACGCGCTGACGCAAGACGGACCGCGGCGTCCCGGCCGCACCTTAGGATGCTGGCGGGCGGGACGCCCGCGGTCCTGCTTCCGGCTAAGCCGCCTCGGGCTTTTCCTTCGGGCGGATGTAGGCGACCGCGGCGTGCTCGGCGCAGTAGGGCTTTCCGGCCAGCGGGCTGCAGCCGCAGAAGTGGAAATCGGCGTCGTTGGGATGGCCGATCGGCCACATGCAGGCGGCGCCGACAAAATCGAACACGTTGCGGCGTGGCGGCGGCGCCTCCTTGACGACGCGCGGCACCAGCCCGATCCGGTGCACCTTGCCGATGACGGCGTTCTTGGTGACGCCGATGCGGCGACCGATCTCGGCGGTGGTGACCCCTTCCTCCCACAGCCGCGTCAGCTCCGCGATCCTCTCCGGCGTCCAGGTCTCGACCCGGGCCGGTGTCTCCTCAATATCCTTGGTCTCAATATCCTTGGGCAGCGCAAAATCCGCGCTCGGCTCCAGCGTCCAGCTTCCGTCCATCCCCTTACCCCCCGTATCGTGTGGTTGGACCGGCCAACACCACAAGATACGTAGCACTCTTGTGGCTAGGCGCCAATCACAATCTACATGTTGTGGCCAGCCGGGGGAGGACCGCCACAACGATACGCTAACACCTTGGAAAAGTACGCGAGCGAGCGTTGCTCGGGGGTGAAGCCTGGGCTGAAAAGCTCGTCGAGATCCTCAGCCAGATAACTCAAGTAGTATGGCTCGTGAAACGCAAGCGGAAAATAGCTTAACAGAGCGTCATATGCCGGTTCGTCGCCCGTTTGCAGCGAATCGACAAGGATCACTGTGCCGTTCGGCTTCAGCACGCGGCGAATCTCAGCGACGACGGCGCGACGAATAGCGGACGGCAGCTCATGCAGCAGGTAGATGCAGCTGACGACATCGAATTCTGCATCGCCGAACGGCATCGCCTCCGCCATCGCCTCGACCAGCGTCACGCGCGACCAGGGGCGCAGCCGCCGGCGCGCCACCCCCAGATACGGCGCCGACAGGTCGAGCCCGGTCACCGCCAGCCGCGGGTAATTGCGCTTCACCTCTCGCAGAAAAGCGCCGGTGCCGCAGCCGATGTCGAGGAGCCGGCCGGTGGGGAAGCGGATGCCGGGCCGGGGCAGCGGGCGCAGCGCCGACCGCAACGGCACCAGCGCCTGGCGGCGCATCGCAGCGGCGCCGCCGCCGAACAGCACCTCGACCTGATGGTCGTAGCGCTCGGCCGACGCCGCGCTCAGATAACCGTCGGTCTGGAAATGGAATTTGCGCCGGTAATAGCCGGGAAAGCGCTCGGCCTCCGGCTCGTGCAGCAGCACGTCCGGCACCTCGCCATGGCGGCGCGCCTCGACGTCGCCGAGATCGGCGAAAAAATCGGCCGCCCGGCGCAATTCGGCGAGCGGTCCCTGCCAATCCTCGGGCGCGGCATAAATCCCGGCCGCGATGTTGGCCCAGTCGCGCTCGACCAGATGCCACAGATCGGCGATCAGGCGCTGCCGGTCAGGCATCGGCCGGCCGCGCAGTTCGGGCGGCAACGGCACCGGTTTCGCGAGTCGCGCCGCCAGCAGCTTCTGGCCGAAAAACCAGCCGATTCGCGTCATCTGCGCGGTTTCGAAGGCGAGCTTGTCGAGGGCGGTCGGCATCGCCATCGAGGTAGTGGGCGCAGGCCGCGTTTGCAAAGGGGCGAAGCCCCCGCCATAACGCAGTGCAGCCCTGTCGCCCATCCTGAGGGAGAGCACGATCATGCCGCGGTTTCGCACAACGGACGATCTCGACGTCGCCGGCAAGCGCGTGCTGCTGCGCGCCGATCTGAACGTCCCGGTCAAGGACGGCAGGGTCACCGACGCCACCCGAATCGAGCGGCTGGCGCCGACCATCGAAGCGCTGGTCGGGCGCGGCGCGAAAGTCGTCGTGATGTCGCATTTCGGCCGCCCGAAGGGGCCCGACCCGTCGCAATCGCTGCGCCCGCTGGTGGCGCCGCTGAGCCAGGCGATCGGCGGCCGGCCGGTGCAGTTCGCCGCCGATTGCGTCGGGCCCGAGGCCGAGCGGGTGGTCGAGGCGCTGCGGCCCGGCGAAATCGCGCTTTTGGAGAACCTGCGCTTCCACCCCGGCGAGGAGAAGAACGACCCCGATTTCGCCCGTCGGCTCGCGGCGCTGGGCGACGTCTATATCG
>JBLMXS010000033.1:0-5162 GCA_050257895.1 Thiohalocapsa sp. | reverse complement strand
CGACAATCGCGCCGACAATCGTCCCATCGGCGAGCCGCAGCGAGGCGCTGCCGATGCCGCCCTTGAGGCGGCCGGCCTTGGCGCCGAGCCCGGCGCCGGCATTGCCGAGCGCGAACTCCTTACCGACGGCGGCCAGCGCCTCTTTCCCGAGACGGCGATAGGGCGGCTCGCCGGTCCAGGCGTAGCGGCCCGGAAAATTCAGGTCGAACAAGATCGCCGCCGGCACGATCGGCACAAGCGCATCGCCAACGGCAAAACCGTGGCCGCGCGCCGCCAGCCCTTCCACCACGCCCGAAGCGGCGTCGAGCCCGAACGCCGAGCCGCCCGACAGCACGATTGCGTCGACCCGCTCCACCAAGGCCGCCGGGTCGAGCAGCTCGGTCTCGCGGCTGCCCGGTGCACCGCCGCGGACATCGACCGCCGCCACCGCCGGCGCCTCGGCGAAGATGACGGTGGTGCCGCTGACCGCGTCGGCATCCTCGGCCTGCCCGACCAGAAGCCCGGGCACATCGGTGATCAGGTTGCGCGGCCCCGGCTGGGCCATGCTGCTCCTCGCGACCGGTCTCGCCTAGCCGGCGGCTCGGGGGAGGAAGGCGATGGCATCGACCTCGATCTTCGCGCCGCGCAGCAATCCCGCGACCTGCACCGCGGTGCTCGTCGGCGGGTTGTTCGGAAACATTTCGGCGCGGACGCGGGAATACACGTCGTAAGGCGCCAGATCGGTCAGATAGGCCTTGATGCTGACAACGTGCTCCATGCCCGCATCGAGCTTGCCCAGCGCAGCGCGGATGCGCTCGAAGATCGCTCGGACCTCCTGCTCGAAGCTGACGCTGCCCTGCTCCGGCGGGAGCGGCACACCGAGCTGGCCCGAGACGAAGATCCAGATTCCCTGCGATGTCGTGATGCCGATCGCATCGCTAAAGCTGGCGGGTATTGTGGTCGGCACATGTTTCAGGAATTCCATCGCTCCCTCCATTGTCGTCGCGAGCCGACGGCGCGAGGTTTCCTCCTCAGTACCGCCCGCCGAGCTTGGCATGGTCCCAGGTTACGGTCTTCGCCGGCACGATCTTGAGGACGACGCGCTTCGGAGCGCTGCGGGCGGCGCCGGCGGGCCGCGGCTCGCGGCGGTCCTCGGCCATCCAGGCGAAGACCTGCTCGACCTCGTCGGAAGCGTCGATGATCTCGCAATGGCCGCGCACCATGACGCCCTTCAGCTCGGCATAGGCGCTGCCGGTCTCGACCATCAGCGCCGCCTTCGGGTTGCGGCGCAAATTCACGACCTTCTGCGCCTTGCCGTACGAGGTCATGTAGTAGACCCCGTCGCGCACCGCGAAATTCATCGCGACGATGTGCGGAAAGCCGTTCGGGTCGATCGTCGCCAGCGCGCATTTGCGGTTGGCGCGCAGGAAGGCGTCCTGTTCGTCCGGGGTGAGGCGGATGTCGGGTCGTGGCATGATCGGGTCGTCCTGCAGGCGGCGGAGGGAATGGCGGGCCGAGCGTTGTCAGCCGTTATGCACGATATGAGCGCCGTCATCGAGACCGATGTGCCGGCCCGGCTTGACCGGTTGCCGTGGACGCGGTTTCACACGCTGGTCGTCGTGGCGCTCGGGATTACCTGGGTGCTCGATGGGCTCGAAGTAACGATCGCCGGCTCGATCGCCGGCGCCTTGCAGGAGAGTCCGGTCCTGCATTTCAGCGCCGCCGAGGTCGGGTTGGTCGCCAGCGCCTACCTCGTCGGCGCGGTAGCGGGGGCCCTGCTGTTCGGTTATCTGACCGACCGCTTTGGCCGCCGCCGGCTGTTCATGGTGACTCTGGGGCTCTACCTCGCGGCCACCGCCGCCACCGCGTTCTCCTGGGATTTCTGGAGCTTCGCGGCGTTTCGCGTGCTGACCGGCGCCGGCATCGGGGGCGAGTATGCGGCGATCAACTCGGCGATCCAGGAATTAATCCCGGCCCGCTACCGCGGCCGCACCGACCTCGCGATCAACGGGAGCTTCTGGGTCGGGGCAGCGATCGGCGCGGTCGGCACGGTGCTGCTGCTTGGCCGGCTGCCACCCGACTGGGGCTGGCGCGCCGCCTTCGGCATCGGCGCGGTGCTGGGTCTCGGCATCCTGGTGCTGCGGCGGTGGGTGCCGGAAAGCCCGCGCTGGCTGATGCTGCATGCCCGGCTTGAGGAATGCGAGATCGTCATTGCCGAGGTCGAGCGCCGGGTGCGCGACGCCGCCGCGATCGACCGTCTGGAAGCGGTCAGCGGCAAGATTCGCCTCGTCGCCAGCCGCCGCACGCCCGTCTTGCGCATGGTGCGCGCGATCCTGCGCGACTATCCGCGCCGCGCCGTCCTCGGCTTTGTGCTGATGGCGGCGCAGGCGTTCTTCTACAACGCGATCTTTTTTTCCTACGCGCTGGTGCTGAAGAAGTTCTACGGCGTGTCGTCGGCCTCGGTCGGCTGGTACATGCTGCCGTTCGCGCTCGGCAATTTTCTCGGGCCGCTCGTGCTCGGGCCGCTGTTCGACACGCTCGGACGCAAGCCGATGATCGCCGCGACCTATGCGCTGTCAGGCGTGTTGCTGGCGCTGGTCGGCTGGCTGTTCGCAATCGGCGCGGTCGACGCCGCGACGCTGACCGCGTGCTGGAGCGGCATCTTCTTCTTTGCCTCGGCCGCCGCCAGCGCCGCCTACCTGACGGTCAGCGAGAGCTTCCCGCTCGAGGCTCGCGCCCTGGCGATCGCCTTCTTCTACGCGGTCGGCACCGGCCTCGGCGGCGTCGCGGCGCCTGCCTTGTTCGGCGCGCTGGTCGGCAGCGGCGAGCGCGGCGAGGTGTTGCTCGGCTACCTGTTCGGCGCCGCATTGATGGTCGGTGCGGCGCTCGTCGAGCTGGCGATCGGCGTCAAGGCGGAGCGGCGTCCGCTCGAAGCCGTCGCCCGCCCGCTGTCGGCGGTCGATTGAGGCCCATATCGGCGCCATGGCAACACTCTCGCCGCATCCCGCCGGGTGGCTGCGCGTCACCGCGGCCGGCCTTTATTGCGAGCCGGGCGGGTTCCACATCGACCCGACGGCGCCGGTCGAGCGAGCCGTCGTCACGCATGGCCACGCCGACCATGCCCGGTCCGGGCACGGGCATGTGCTGGCGACGCCGCAGACGCTGGCGATCATGCGGCAGCGTTACGGCGAGGGCGCCGGCGGCGCATTGCAGCCCGCCTGCTACGGCGAGCGGTTGACGGTCGGCGCGGTGTCGCTGCGCCTCGTGCCGGCCGGGCATGTCCTCGGCAGCGCGCAGGCGGTCATCGAGCATGGCGGCAGCCGCGTCGTCGTCTCCGGCGACTACAAGCGCCGCCCCGACCCGACCTGCGCCGCCTTCAAGCCGGTCCGATGCGACGTCTTCGTCACCGAGGCGACGTTCGGGCTGCCGGTGTTTCGCCATCCGCCCGACAGCCACGAGATCGAGAAGCTGCTGCATTCATTGCGGCTGTTTCCGGAGCGGGCGCATCTCGTCGGCGTCTACGCGCTCGGCAAGTGCCAGCGGCTCTTGGCCTTGCTGCGCGAGGTCGGCTACGACGCGCCGGTCTATCTGCACGGCGCGCTGGCCGGGATCTGCGAGCTCTACCGGGCGCAGGACATCGATCTCGGCACGCTGCGTTCGTGGAGCGAGGCCAGCCGCGACGATTTCAAGGGCCATATCGTGCTGGCGCCGCCAATGGCGCTGGCCGACCGCTGGACGCGCCGCCTGCCCGACCCGGTGACGGCGCTGGCCTCGGGCTGGATGCGGGTCAAGCAGCGGGCCAAGGCGCGCAACGTCGAATTGCCGCTGGTCATCTCCGACCACGCCGATTGGGACGAATTGACCGAGACGCTCGCCGAGTGCGGCGCGCCGGAGGTATGGGTGACGCATGGGCGGGAGGAGGCGCTCGTCCACTATGCGACGGCGCAGGGACTGCGGGCCCGCGCCCTCGCCCTCACCGGCTTCGGCGAGGAGGAGGAATAGCGGCGGCTGCGGAGGTCGTAGCGCTCGTTGCCGGGGACGCGGAAGCGGCGACGCGTTCCCTCTCCCCACCGGGGGGGGGAACACCTGATGGGGCGACGAAGCTATCGGTTATGCCTGGCGGCCGCGGTGCCGGCGGCGGTCATTGCGGTCAGCACCTTGTCGGGGCGGGTGAAGGCCAGGTATTCGGCGGCGAATTCCGGCGGCAAGACCTCGACCATCGTGTCGTTCTCGACCCACACCTCGATGACGTGAAACGGCCCGCGGTTGCAGGTGAAGCATTTCCACCCGGCTCGCGCCGCGATCTCCTCGACCCGTTTGGCATCGGTCTTGACGCTCAGCGCGAAATGCGTCGAGCCGTAGCCGCGCTCCCTCGGATGCTTGACAAAACTGCCGCCGACCTCGCCGTTCGGCTCGAGTTCGGTGCCGGAAGGGTAGACCTCGACCCCCGAGCCGTGCTCGTCGAGCTGCAGCGCAAAAAAGCTGCCCGGGTTGGGCGGGAACGGCACCGCCTTGCCGCCCATGATCTCGGCCAGTACGCCGGCCGCAAGCTGCGGCTCCCGGGCGGCGATCGACAAATGATGGATCATCTCGGCCTCACTAACGAAGGAGGGCGGAGTGATACCACGGCCTATCCTCAGGCGCGAGCCGTTGGGTTAGCGGCTGTAGGGCGGATAAGCGCAGCGCAGTCCGCCGACAGCGCCGGAAGCGCAGTCGGCAATGGCGGAATCGCTGCGCTCTTCCGCCCTACAGTGCTCCTGGGACTATGGAAGGGCCGCCCCTTGCGGAGCGGCCCCTGTCGGGAATCCCGGCCTTTGCCGGGATGAGTTTCGTGGCCCCAGGGCCGCGAAAACTCAGGTGTGCCAGCGGAAGGCTTGCGCCTTGCGCTGCGAGCCCTGGCTCAGCTTAACATTGACGAGGCCGGGGCCGGGGACGCGCATCAGCTGGTTGAGCGCGTCGCGCAGGTCTTTCGGATCCTCGACATAGGCGCCGAAGCCGCCGAAGGCTTCCATCATCTTGTCGTAGCGGGCGCCGTAGATGAGCGTGTTCGGCCGCATGTTGAGCATCGGGTTCTCCGGGATCTCCGGCATGCCCGGTCCGATGCCGCCATTGTTGAGCACGACGATCTTGGCCGGCATCCCGTAGCGGCACAGCGTCTCCATCTCCATGCCGGAGAAGCCGAT
>JBLMXS010000032.1:0-12476 GCA_050257895.1 Thiohalocapsa sp. | reverse complement strand
TAGGACGGGGCGCCGTCGACGCGGGTGGCGCTGTCGACCAGGCGGGCAAGCCGGTCGAAGCCGATCGTCGAGCGGAACAGCGGTGAAAAGTCGAAGCGATCCATAACCATATCCTCCAGTGAGCAACATGGGTTGCGGCGCCCGCCCGGGATCGAGAGATGGGCCAGGAGCCTGGGTTGTTGCGCGGTCCCGATATTTGGCGACCGGCGCAAGCTCTAGATGGGCCGTGCCAGCGGCGGCTTCAAGACATCTGTTGGCACTCTGCGAGAAAGAGTGCCAAGCCGCCCTTGACTCGCTCCGCGCGCACCCTACATCGACGCCGCCAAGCGCTTTTTGGGCTCGGCGACGATTGATTTCCATGTTGCTCAAGAGGAGGACGTGGCAATGAACGTCACCCCAATCCCGCTTCCCGATCCGGCCGGCCGGCCGCCGCTGCCGCGCGCCGCAGCGCTGAACCCGCCGCCGGCCAACGCCTTCCCGAACGATGCCGAGCCGCTCGCGCCGCCACGGCGTGAGGGACCGCAGATCGGCCGGCAAACCGAGATCCGGTGGCCGCGGGTGTTCCCCGGCCTCTGACCCCGAACGAGCATCGCGAGGACGGCCGGCGCCGGTCGCTGAAGCCGCCGCGGCCGCCTCGCCAATGCGCCCGCCAACGACCCGATAACGGGCGCAACAGGAGGTGCACCATGGCTTCGCTGTTTTCCGATCCGTTCGACGCGCTGCTTCAGTTCCAGCAGGCGCTCGACTCGTTCCGCGCCAGCGGCTGGCTCGACGCCGGCCCGAGCGCGCGCGGCGCCTATCCGCCGCTCAACGTGTTCCGCCAGGGTGACGACATCGTCATCATCACCGAGGTCCCCGGCATCCGCAAAGAGGACCTGCAGTTGCAGGTCAAAGGTCGCACGATCCGCATCTCCGGCAACAAGAGCGTGCAATACGGCGAACAGGCCGCGCTGCATCGCCGCGAGCGCCTGGCCGGCAATTTCGACCGCGCGATCACCATGCCGGTCGAGATCGACCCCGACCGGGTGCGCGCCGAATGCCGCGACGGCATCCTCGCCTTGCATCTGCCGCGCGCCGAGCGCGACAAGCCGAAAACCATCGCGATCAGCTGATTACCGAGGGAGGAAAAGATGGCGCAATCGCAGGCCCTCGAGGTCCAGGAAAAAAAGGAGCTGGTCTCCAAGGAGGAAAAGACCGTCCCGGCGCGCTACTTCGTGCCCCCCACCGACATCTTCGAAACCGAGGACGCGCTCGTCGTCGTCATGGAGATCCCCGGCGTCGCCAGGGAGAACCTGTCGGTCGATCTCGAAAACGACACGCTGCGCGTCGAGGCGCGGATCGATCAGGCCAACTACAAGGGGCTGGAGCCGCTCTATACCGAGTACAATGTCGGCCATTTCGCGCGCGCCTTTTCGCTGTCGAACAAGATCGACCGCCAGCAGATCGGCGCACAGCTTGCCGATGGCGTCCTGACGCTGACATTGAAAAAGGCGCCGGACGCGAAGCCCCGCCGCATCCCGATCGGGTGAGGGGTTCCCACGATCGTCATGCCCGCGCTTGCCCCGGGCATCCACGGCGACTGGCTTCGTGCTGGCCGTGGATGGCCGGGTCAAGCCCGGCCATGACGATTGATCGATGGTTAGCCGCGGCGGCCGAAGCCCTGGAAGCGACGATTGAAGCGGGCCAGCTGGCCGCCGGTGTCGAGTAGGCGCTGCGTGCCGCCGGTCCAGGCCGGGTGCGATTTCGGGTCGATCTCGAGCCGCAGCGTGTCGCCGGCTTTTCCGTAGGTCGAGCGCGTCTGGTAGGTCGAGCCGTCGGTCATCTGGACCGTGATCTCGTGATAATCGGGGTGAATGCCGTCCTTCATCGCTCGATCCTCGTCTACGTCGGCGCGCCGCTATATAGCGGCGCTTGAGCGTCGCCGCAACTGCACGGCGGCCGTCCCGGCCGCTCTTGGCTTCAGAATTGGCGGCCGAGACGCCGGCGGTCCTAGTTCTCCGCGAGATACTCCATCGCCGCCATGACGCCGCCTTTGCCATGCGGCACGCCGCACAGCTCCATTGCCATCTCGACGGCGGCCAGCGTGCCGAGCAGCATCGGTTCATTAAGGTCGCCGAGATGGCCGATGCGGAACACGCGGCCCTTCAGCCGGTCGAGCCCGCCGCCCAGCGACACGTTGAAGCGGTCGAGCGCGACCTGCCGGACCCGGTCGGCGTCGGCCCCTTCCGGCACCAGCACCGACGTCACCGTGTTCGACTGCGCGCCGGGTTCGCTGGCGTAGATTTCCGGGCCGTCATTCGAGCGCCAGCTGCGCACCGCGCGGCGCGCCGCCTCGGCCAGGCGGTGATGGCGCGCGAAGACGTTGTCGAGCCCTTCCTCATCAAGCATGCGCAGCGCCTCCTGCAGGCCGTAGAAGAAGTGCACCGGCGCGGTGCCGTTCCAGTAGGTCTGCAGGCCCTGCCCGAGCAGGCGCTGCCAGTCCCAGTAGACCCGCGGCAGTTTCGCCTCGCCGGCGGCCTCGAGCGCCTTGCCGCTGATCGCGGTGAAAGCCATGCCGGTCGGCAGCATCAGCCCCTTTTGCGAGCCGGCGACGACGACGTCGACGCCCCATTCGTCCATGCGGAAATCGATCGACGCCAGCGAGGAGATCGTGTCGACGAGATAGAGCGCCGGGTGGCCCGCGGCGTCGATCGCGCCGCGCAACGCGGCGACCGGGTTGACGACGCCGGTCGAGGTCTCGCAATGCACGAGCAGCACCGCCTTGATGCGGTGCTCAGGGTCCTCGCGCAGCCGCGCTTCGAGCCTCGCCGGGTCGGCCGGGTGGCGCCAGTCCTTCGGCAATGTCTCGACCTCGAGGCCGAACGCCTCGCCGCGCATCCCCCAGTTCAGCGAGAAGAAGCCGCTCTCGACAACCAGCACCTTGTCGCCGGGCGAGAACAGGTTGACGAGCGCGGCCTCCCAGGCGCCGTGCCCGGTGGCGGCGTAGGCGAGGATGGTCTCGTCGGTCTTGAAGATGCGTTTGAGGCCGGCGAAGCACTCCTCGGCGATCGCCTTGAACTGCGCCCCGGTGAAGTCGATCGAGCCCCTGTCCATCGCCCGCAGGATGCGGTCCGGGATGTTGGTCGGCCCCGGGTTCATAAAGAAGTGCAAGCCGTGCGCCATTCGCTCACCTGTGCAGCGTCTCGGGCGGGAAGCGGCGCAGCATAGTCGCGCGCGCCGCCTGCACCAACGCCGAAGCGCTCCGCTCCTCAGCGGCCTGCGACGAGATTGTCGATCAGCGCGTCGAGGCGCGGCGCCAGCCGCTCGTAGCCGAGCCGGCTAGGGTGCAGCAGGTCGGGCGCGACCTCGCGGGTGAGGTGCCCGTTCGGGTCGAGCAGGACGTCGCCGACCTCGGCGTACACGACGGCACGGCCGTCGCCGCAGCGGCGAATGAGGTCGTTGACCGCCGGGACGCGCGAGCTGAGCCGCGGCACATCGGCCCGCGGATAGAGGCCGAGCAGCAGGATGCGGGCATTGGGGACGTGCTGGCGCAGATAGAGCAGATCGGCGCGGATCCCATCCGCAACCAGATGCGGCGGACGCGGATGGCCGCCGCCGGTCAGATCATTGGTGCCGATCTGGATGATGAGCCCCTGCGGGGACGGCCCCGCCAAATTGCCGTGTTCGAGCCGCCACAACAGGTGCTCGGTGCGGTCGCCGTTGACGCCGGCATTGAGGACGCCGCGCGGCGCCATGTCGCGGCGCCACACCTCGGAATCGTAGCGCTGGGTGATCGAATCGCCGAGGAACAGGATGCGGTAGGGCTCGCTCACAACCGCGTGCTTGATCGCCTCGAACCGCTTCACGGCCGAGGCGGCGGTGCGCGGGATCGGCGCCGGCAGCGCCTCGTCGCTGAACCGCCCGCAGGCCAGCTGCGCCCGCGCCGCGCCGCTGGCCAAAAAAAGCGCTAGCGCACACGCCGTCAAAAGCCGCTGTACTCGCATCAAAGGCCGGTCCCGCTCTGAAATCGATTACTCAGCGGCTCTCTCTCGAAGCCAATCGGAAAGGCGGCGGCTAACCGGCGATCGGTCCCCGCCGCACGCCTGGCGGACAATCTCCCGCAACGGTTGCCCATCGCGACGTGCTTCGAGGATATAGAGCAGGGCATCCGGCGCGCGCAGCCACAACGAATACTCTTCCTCGTTCATCCCGAGGTAGTCATGCAGGTCCTTGCCGCCAGGATCGGCGTGCCAAGCGTCTACGAAATCGTCGATGTCCTCCGCCCTCGCCTTCTTCCGCAGGCAAAGATCGAGAAAACTTGCTGGTTCAGACATCGATCGTCCTTCCCGGGATAGCTCGTTTCACCCAAGCTCCAGTCACCGGATCGAGCGCGCCGAGGTGCTTGCCACGGGTATTGAACACCTCGACCTCGCCGTGCAGCGAGTCCCAGGTGTAGAGGCGTCTGCCGCCGTCGCTGCGCCACCGTCTTTGGCCGCGAAACGCTCCAACATACTCGAAATCGTCAAGGATCGACGGCCGAGGTATCGCTTTTGCCACCGTGCCGCTTCTATCATGGGTTCATCCGCCGCGAGAGGAGTTTCGTCCGATGCCGACGACCGATCCCGCCGCCCGCTGGCCGAACTGGCATGAGGGCGACTACATCCTCAAGGACTACCGCTTCGCCAGCGGCGAGGTGCTGCCGGAACTGCGGCTGCATTACCGCACGATGGGGGTGCCGCAACGCGACGCCAACGGCAGGATCGTCAACGGCCTCCTCCTGCTGCAGGGCAATACCGGCACCGGCGCCAACTGGCTGCGCCCCTCGCTCGCCGAGGAATTGTTCGATCCCGGGCAGCCGCTCGACGCACGGCACTACTTCATCATCATGCAGGATGCGATCGGCCGCGGCGGCTCCTCGAAACCGTCGGATGGACTGCGCGGCGATTTCCCGCACTACCGCTACCGCGACATGGTCGACAGCGGCTACCGCTTCATCACCGAGGGCCTCGGGGTCGGGCATCTGCGCCTCGTCATCGGCAGTTCGATGGGCGGCATGCATGCCTGGCTGTGGGCCGAGATGTATCCCGAGCTGATGGACGGCGTCATCCCCCTGTCGTGCCAGCCGGTCGAGATCAGCGGCCGCAACTGGCTCGGCCGGCGCGCCGCCGCCGAGGCAATCCGCCACGATCCCGACTGGAACAACGGCTTCTACGACACGCCGCCGCGGCATTGGATCTACAGCGCCGCCGGCAATTTCAACACCGAGAGCCCGACCCGCATCCAGGAGATGGCCCCGAATTTGGCGGCATCCGACGCGCTCTACGAAAAGCGGCTGGAAGATGCGAAGAAGGTCGACGCCAACGACCAGTTGTGGGCGATCGAGGCAATCCGCGACTACAACCCGGAGCCCGACCTCAACAAGATCCAGGCCAGGGTGATGCTGATCAACGACGCCGAGGACCACGCCAACCCACCCGAACTCGGCACCGTCGAGCGCGCGATGCAGCGGGTCAAGCACGGAAGCTACGTGCTGATCCCGGCCGGCCCCGACACGCACGGCCATTTCAGCCATTACTACGGCAGATTGTGGAAGCCCTATCTGATCGAGTTCCTGGAGACGCTCGGCCCGGCTCAGGCCGCCGCGGCGGATTGAGGCGCCCCCCACTCCGCGGTGGTTTTGCACTACAATTGTCATTCCGCGACGCGGCTCTGCGGCGAACCCGGAACCCATATTCCCGAGGCTGGTGTTCATCGGTTCCCGGTTCGCAGCCTGCGGCTGCGCCCCGGAATGACGGTAAGGTAGGGGAGATGCAGAAGCACTTTCTGGCCGCTGCCGTCCTGCTTGCCGCATTGACCCGCGCCGCGGCCGCCGATGTGAGCGGCCCGGTGGTCGCCAGCTACGGCAACTGGGACGTGCACCGCACCGCGGCGGCGATCACCGGGCATGGCGAATGCATCGCCACCTATCGCGGCCGGGAGCGGGTCGAGCTCTACAACAACATGCTGATCCTGCAGAGCTCGAGCTGGCGCAACCCGCGCGCCTTCCGCTACCGCATCGACGAACTGCCGGCCACGGGCTTCATGACGGCCTCGGACCTGGTGCGCCGCAGCCGCACGATCGGCTTCGACGGCGACGCATTCAATCGGCTGCTGCGGGCGCGCCGCCTACGGGTCGAGGTCGTCAACCTGCATGACGTCCTCGAATTCGATCTCGATCTCAACGGCATCTACAACGCCTACGGCGCGGTCTACCATTGCCGCTGAACCCTCCTCCAATGACGGCCGTACGATGACCGAGAGTCGGACCTTCACCAGCAGCGACGGCCTGTCGCTCGCCTACTACATTGACGACTTCACAGATCCGTGGCGAGAGCCGCCGAGCGTGCTGTTGCTGCACGCGGCGATGGGCAGCGCCAGGCGGTATTTCGCGTGGGTGCCGCATCTGGCGCGACGTTACCGCGTCGTTCGGCTCGACCTACGCGGCCACGGCAATTCACAGGTGCCGTCCCCCGGGACGCCGCTGAGCCTCGACCGGCTGGTGGCCGACGTCGGCGAGCTCTATGACCATCTCGGGCTGGCCGCGGCGCATGTCGTCGGCAATTCGGCCGGCGGCTATCTCGGCCAGCAACTGGCGATGCGGCGGCCCGAGCGGGTGACGAGCCTCGCCCTCTACGGCTCGACGCCGGGGCTGAAGAACAGCCAGGCGCCGAGCTGGATCCCGCAGATCGAGGCGAAGGGGCTGCGCGGCTTCCTGGCCGAGACGATCCGCGACCGCCTGCCGGAGGGGGCCGACCCCGGTCTCGTTCGCTGGTTTCTCGACGAGGCCGCGAAGAACGACCCGGCCTACATCGCCCGCTTCGTGCTGCTGATGGCGAGCTACGATTGGAGCGGCGAGGTCGAGCGCATCCGCGCCCCGACGCTGGTCGTCATCCCCGGCGGCGAGACGGTCGGCGGGATCGCCAATTACGAGCCGTTCCGCCGCCTGGGCGATGTCGAACTGCGGGTCTATGACGGCATGCCGCACAATACCTGCGATTCGGTCCCCGACCGCTGCGCCGCCGACCTGCGCGATTTCCTCGATCGCCGCTTTTCCACCGGGTGATCGGTCGCGGGGATCGCTCCGCGGACAGCTGGACGCCATTGGCGTCGCGTGCCAAGGTCGCGCCGCCGAAGGGGCGGGCGGCAGGGATGGCGGAGAGTTCGGTGGTCAGCCTCGACCATATCGGCAAGCGCTACGGCGGCGGGCCGCCCGTCCTGTCCGACGTGTCGCTGAGCTTAGACGCAGGCGGGTTTTATTTCCTGACCGGCCCGGTCGGCGCCGGCAAGACGACGTTGCTGCGCATCATCCACCTCGCCGAGATGCCGTCGCAGGGGATGCTGCATCTGTTCGGCAGCGACACCGCGGCGCTCGACCGGGCGGGACGCACCGCGTTGCGCCGCCGCATCGGCTTCGTCTTCCAGGAGCAGCGCCTGATCGGGGCGCTGACCGCCTTCGACAATGTCGCGCTGCCGCTACGCATCGCCGGCGCGCCGGAAGAACAGGTACGCAACGACGTGCCCGAGCTGTTGGCCTGGGTCGGTCTGGCGGAGCGCGCCGAGGCGCCGGCCGCGGCGCTGTCGGGCGGGCAGCGGCAGCGCGTCGCAATCGCGCGCGCGATCGTCCACATGCCGGAATTGCTAATCGCCGACGAGCCCACCGGCAATGTCGATGACGAGGTCGCGCTGTTGCTGGTGCGCGTCTTCGAGCGGGTCAACCGCCTCGGCACGACGGTGCTGATCGCGACGCACGACATCGCGTTTGCCCATCAATTCGCGCACCGGCGCTTCCACCTCGACCACGGCATGGTCTCGGCCGTCGACGCCGCCGCGGCATCATGATCCCGCAGCTGAAGGCGAGCCGGCCGGCGCTGCTGCCTCCGGCGCGCGATGGGGCCGGGCCGTTCCTGCCATGGATCCTGGCGCTCTGCGTCTATGCCGCAACCCTCGCCGGCTGCGGCTTCATCGCGCTGCGGGGAAGCCTCGAGGCGGCGCAATCGGCGCTCGGCGCGGCGTTGACGTTGCAGGTACCGGCCGACGCCTCGAGCGGCCGGCTCGACACGATCATCGCGACATTGCGGCAGACCAAGGGCGTCGTTTCCGAGCATGTGTTCGAGCCGGCCGAGACGGCGCGGCTGCTCGAACCGTGGCTCGGGCCGTCGGTGCCGCTCGAGGAATTGCCGGTGCCGCGGCTGATCGACATCCGCATCGACCCGGCAGCGCCCCCCGACCTCGAAAAATTGCGCCGCGAGCTCGCCGCGATCCTGCCGCAGGCGCGGCTCGACGACCATCTCGCCGCTTTGCTGGCGGTACGGGCGCCGGCGCGACGCATCGAGATCGTGCTGCTGGCGGTGATCGTCGCGGGGCTGCTGCTGACCGCGGTCACGACGATGTTCGCGGCGCGCGCCGCGGTGAGGATCGCCGGCGCCGAATTTCGCCTGCTGCACCTGCTGGGCGCTTCCGACCGCGATCTCGCGACCCGGTTCGGCTGGCGCCATCTGCGGCTCGGGCTGGGCGGCGGCGCCGTCGGCGCGGCGGCCGCGGCGGCGACGCTCGCGGCGTTGCAGCAGACCGGCGCCGTCATCCAGCTGCCGGCGCCGTCGGGCATCGGCAGCCTGGCCGACTGGCGGCTCTGGGCGGTGCTCGGGGCCGGCGCGATCGCCGCCGGCCTCGTCGCGATGGCGGTCGCTCATTGGGTCGTGCTGCGGTGGCTGGGGCGCCTGCCGTGACGCCGGTGCGCCGGCTGCTGCGCCTCGCTCGCCGCGCCGGGCTTCTTCTTCTCGGCGTGCTGGCGATCTGGTCGGCGGCGCTCGCTTGTTTTGTCGCGGCGAGCCTCTTCTTGCCCGCCGACCCGGTGGCGATGACCGACGCGATCGTCGTCCCGACCGGCGGTCGGCTGCGGCTCGAAACCGGAGTGCAGCTGCTGGCGGACGGCAAGGCCAAGAAGCTGTTCATCTCGGGGGTCAACCGGCACGTCGACCGTGATGAATTGCTGCGCGCGCTGGGACCCGCCGCCGAGGGCGAAGCGTGCTGCATCGAATTGGGCCATGAGGCCGACAATACGGTCGGCAACGCCGTGGAGACGGAGCGCTGGATGCGCCGCGAGGGCTATCGCAGCCTGCGGCTGGTGACGAGTTGGTATCATATCGAGCGCGGCTTGTTGGAGTTCCGCCGCGCGATGCCCGACATCGTCATCGTCGCGCACCCGGTGTTTGCGCCCCATGTCGATCCCGAGCGGTGGTGGGGTCGGCATGGCGCGCTGCTGCTGATCGTCAGCGAGTTCCAGAAGTACCTGTTGGCCTGGGGACGTTCGACGCTGGAGGCGGCGCTGCCGGCGCGCGACGCTGGCCCCGCCGCCGCCCGCAGCGGCAGCGCGATCTCCGCACGGGAGTCGGGCCCGGGGTCGGACCCGGGACCGGGGCGGGGCCGATGATCTGGCTGCGCGCCGCCGCCTTCAACCTTGCCTTTGTCATGGTGACGGCGCTGCTCGGGGTGGCGGCGCTGCCGCTGCTGCTGACGCCGCGCCCGCTCGTGATGCGCTTCGGCCGCTTCTGGGCCTGGTGCGTGCTGGCGCTGTTGAAGGCGATCGTCGGCCTCGACGGCGATATCCGCGGCGTGGAACGGCTGCCGGCCGGCGCCGCGATCATCGCGATGAAGCACCAGTCGGCGTGGGATACGCTAATCCTGCCGGTGGTGCTGGGAGATCCGGCAGTCGTCCTGAAGCGCGAGCTGTTCTGGGTCCCGTTTTACGGCTGGTATGCCGCCCGCGCCGGCTCGATCGCGATCGACCGCAAAGGCGGCGCCGGGGCGCTGCGGCGGATGGTCGGGGCGGCGCGGGCGGTGGCCGCCGCCGGGCGCAAGGTCGTGATCTTCCCGGAAGGAACACGCATGGCCCCCGGCACCAGGCGGACCTACCAACCGGGCGTCGCCGCCCTCTATCAGACGCTGGCGCTGCCGGTGGTGCCCGCCGCGGTCAATTCCGGGCTCTATTGGGGCCGCCGCAGCTTTCTCAAGCGGCCGGGGCATATCACGCTGATGTTCCTGGAGGCGATCCCGCCCGGCCTGCCCCGCCGCGCCTTCATGGCCGAGCTCGAGACCCGCATCGAAGAGGCGACCGCCGCCCTCGAGCGCGCGGCGCCGCCAACGCTGCGCTAGGATCTGATAAGCCGCCGCGGTCGGCGTCGTTGAGCAGCGGCAGGCGCCGCACGTGTCGGGGGCCGAGAACGCAGCGCCGGTGGGGTCGATCGCCGCCCCGCGTCACCGGGGTGCCAAAGGTGGTGCCTTGACCGCGGAGCGGCGGCGCAGGAAACTCCGGCCGGCTTGATAAGCCATCGGGCGCGCAAGTGCAGATCAGGGAGGGTGCGATGCAGAAAACGGTGAGCCTCACCGTCAACGGCAAGCCGGCGACGGCGACCGTCGAAGGGCGCACCTTGCTGGTGCAGCTGCTGCGCGAGCAGCTTGGCCTGACCGGCACCCATGTCGGCTGCGACACCTCGCAATGCGGCGCCTGCGTCGTCCATGTCAACGGCGAGGCGGTGAAGTCGTGCACGCTGTTGGCGGTGCAGGCCGAAGGCGCCAACGTGCTGACGATCGAGGGCGTCGCCACTGGCGACCAGCTGCACCCGATGCAGGAAGCCTTCCGCAACAACCATGCGCTGCAATGCGGCTTCTGCACCCCCGGCATGGTGATGAGCGCGCTCGACCTG
The DNA here is from genome assembly GCA_050257895.1 of Thiohalocapsa sp. Lineage (GTDB taxonomy): Bacteria > Pseudomonadota > Alphaproteobacteria > ATCC43930 > CGMCC-115725 > DATARH01. The sequence goes on along the minus strand of JBLMXS010000032.1, from coordinate 1,755 downwards.
GTGAAAAACAACCCGCGCCCCAGCGAGAAGGAGGTGCGCGAGTATCTTGAGGGCAATCTCTGCCGCTGCACCGGCTACCACAACATCGTGCTGGCGATCATCGAGGGGGCGGCGGTGATGCGCGGCGAGGCGCCGCCGGCCAATCCGCACGGGGTGGCGGCGGAGTAGCGGCGATGCCAGAGGGATCGATCGGCACCCCGGTTCGCCGCCGCGAGGACTACCGCTTCCTGACCGGCCAGGGCACCTACACGGACGACCTCAACCGTCCGGGGCAGCTTTACGCCTATATCCTTAGGAGCCCGCACGCGAACGCCGGCATCAACAACGTTGATACGAGCGCCGCCAAGTCCGCCGCGGGCGTCGTCGCGGTTTACACCGGCGCCGACATGGCCGCCGACGGCATCGGCGGGCTGCCGTGCGGCTGGCTGATCAATTCGAAGGACGGCTCGCCGATGAAGGAGCCGCCGCACCCGGTGCTGGCCGACGGCCACGTGCGCCACGTCGGCGATCCGGTCGCCGTCGTCATCGCCGAGAGCCTCGGGCAGGCGCGCGACGCCGCCGAGAAGATTATGGTCGATTACGCCGTCGAGCCGGCCGTCGTCGACGTCGTCGACGCGCTGAAGCCGGGGGCGCCGCAGGTCTGGGCCGAGCAGGCTCCGGGCAATGTCTGCTACGACTGGCAGCTCGGCGACCTCGCCGCGACCGATGCCGCGCTCGCGCGCGCCGCTCGAATCGTCAAACTCGACCTCGTCAACAACCGCCTCGTCCCCAACGCGATGGAGCCGCGTGCGGCGATCGGCGAGTTCGACCGCGCCACCGGCGAGCACACACTCTACACCACCAGCCAGAACCCGCACGTCATCCGCCTGTTGATGGGCGCCTTCGTGCTGCACATTCCGGAGGCGAGGTTGCGCGTCGTCGCACCCGATGTCGGCGGCGGCTTCGGCTCGAAGATCTACCATTACGCCGAGGAGGCGATCGTCACCTGGGCCGCCGGTAAATTGCGGAAGCCGGTAAAATGGACGGCGGAGCGGTCGGAAAGCTTCATGTCCGACGCGCATGGCCGCGACCACGTCACGCATGTCGAACTGGGACTCGATGCGAACGCAAAGTTTGTCGCGCTGAAGGTGTCGACGCTCGCGAACATGGGCGCCTACCTGTCGACCTTCGCGACCTGCATCCCGACCTATCTCTACGGCACCCTGCTCGCCGGCACCTACACGACGCCGGCGATCTACGTCGAGACCAAGGCCGTTTTCACCAACACCGTGCCGGTCGACGCGTATCGCGGCGCGGGCAGGCCGGAGGCGACGTACCTGCTCGAACGCATCGTCGATCTCGCAGCCGACGAACTCGGCATGGATCCGGCGGAACTGCGCCGCAAGAACTTCATCGCCGCCGACGCCTTCCCGTACCAGACGCCGGTCGCCCTGCAATACGACAGCGGCGACTATCAGACGACGCTGGGGATGGCGCTCGACGCCGCCGATTACGCCGGCTTCGAGCAGCGCCGCCAGGAGGCGGCCCGTCGCGGCAAGCTGCGCGGCATCGGCATCGCCACCTATATCGAGGCCTGCGGCATCGCGCCGTCGGCGGTGGTCGGCTCGCTCGGCGCCCGCGCCGGGCTGTTCGAATCGGCGGCGGTGCGCGTCCATCCGACCGGCAGCGTGACGGTGCTGACCGGCAGCCACGCGCACGGCCAGGGCCATGAGACGACGTTCGCGCAGCTGGTCTCCGACCATCTCGGCCTGCCGA
>JBLMXS010000031.1:0-6606 GCA_050257895.1 Thiohalocapsa sp. | reverse complement strand
ATGATCGTCATCCCGAAGGCGACGCGGCTCGACCATGCGCGCGAAAACCGCGGCGCCCTCGACCTGCGGCTCGACGCCGAGGATCTGGCGGCGCTCGATCGCGCCTTCCCGCCGCCCAACGGCAAGACGCCGCTCGGCATGCTGTAGTCCCACCTACGCCTTTACGCCCGGCCGGCGTTGACGTCACACTAGCGCGGGGATGCGCAATGGGGCGTCGATGGCCGACCTGACGATCTATCTCGGCAACAAGAACTATTCCTCGTGGTCGCTGCGGCCGTGGCTGGCGCTGAAGCGCACGACGGTCGCCTTCGACGAGGTGGTGATCCCGCTCTACCAGCCGTCGAGCCGCGAGACCGTGCTGAAGTATTCACCCTCCGGTCGCGTGCCGGCGCTGCGCCACGGCACCGCGACGGTGTGGGACAGCCTGGCGATCTGCGAGTATCTCGCCGAGTCGTTTCCGACCTTCGATCTGTGGCCGAAAGACCACGCCGCGCGCGCGGTGGCGCGCTCGGTCAGCGCCGAGATGCATTCGGGGTTTGCCGCGTTGCGCGCGCATCTGCCAATGAATGTGCGCTCGAGCTTCCCGGGCCGCGGCGTGACGCCGGAGGTACAGGCCGACATCAACCGCATCATGTCGATCTGGCGCGACTGCCGCACCCGCTTCGGCAACGGCCACGGCGACTTTCTGTTCGGCGGCTTCACGATCGCCGACGCGATGTTCGCGCCGGTCGCGACCCGCTTCCGCACCTACCGGATCGAGCTCGAACGCGAAGCCCAAACCTACTGCGACACGGTCATGGCGATGCCGGCAATGCAGGAATGGATCGCCGCCGCCAAGAACGAACCCATGATCGTCGAGGCGTTCGAGTTCTGACGGGGGCAGCTTGGACCGCGGTCGTCTCGCCCGCAAGTGCGGCAGGACGGCCGCGGTCCAATTCTCGGCAGGTCAGCCGCCGGTTTCGGCCCAGGCGAGGAGGCGGTCGAGGAAGGCCTGGCCGGCAGCGAGTTCGGGCAGCGTGATGAATTCGTCGGGCTTGTGGGCGACATCGATCGAGCCGGGGCCGCAGACGATCGCCGGGATGCCGGCCTGCTGGTAAAGGCCGGCTTCGCTGGCGAACGACACGGTCGTCGTCGTGTTGGCGCCGATCAAGCGGCGGGCGAGCGCCTCGGCCGGCGAGCCCGGCGCCGGCATCAATGGCGGCACCGCGACGACCGTCTCGGTCTCCACTGCGGCCTGTGCATGCACCGCCCGCATGCGCGGCAGCAGGTCGCCGCTGATGAAGGCGTCGATGCGCGCCTTCAGGGCTGCGGCGTCGTCGTCGGGCAAGGTGCGCAGATCCCACTCGAAGCCGCACTCGCGAGCGATGATGTTGACGGCGGTGCCGCCGGCGATCGTGCCGACCGACAGTGTCGTATGCGGCGGGTCGAAACCGCTGTCGGGCCGCGCCCGGCCCTTCGCCTCGGCATGCAGACGGCTTATCTCGTTGATGATCTCGGCGGCGGCGGCGATCGCGCTGACGCCGCGGTCGGGGGCGCTCGAATGGCCGTCCAGCCCGACGATGCGGGTGCGGAAGAACGAGCATCCCTTTTGCGCGTTGGCGATCTGCATCGAGGTTGGCTCGCCGACGATCGCCAGCAGCGGCCGCGTCATGGCCTGCGGCAAGGCGGCGATCAGTGCCGGCGCGCCGAAGCAGCCGGTCTCCTCGTCGTGCGTCAAGGCGAGGTGCAGCGGCACGGCGAGGGGGCGTCGCATGACCTCCGGGACGAGGGCCAGCACCAGCGCGATGAAGCCCTTCATGTCGGCGGCGCCGCGGCCGTAGAGGCGGTCGTCATGCCGGGTCAGGCGGAACGGGTCGCTATGCCACTCCTGCCCGGCGACCGGCACGACGTCGGTGTGGCCGGACAGGATGACCCCGCCGCGCCCTGTCTTCGCGCTGATCGGCGGTCCGATCGTCGCGAACAGATTGGCCTTGTCGGCGAAGGCGCTGCTGCGGCTGCTTGCGATGCCGAAGCCGGCGAGGTAGTCGGCGACCCAATCGATCAGATCGAGGTTCGAGTGGGCCGACACGGTGTCGAACGCGACGAGCCGCTCGAGAATTTCGATCGCCGCCGCGAGCCGGTCATCGGACGCCATAAGCCCCTCACCCTGTCCCTCTCCCGCAAGCGGGGCGAGTGGACGCTTGTGCACCGCCTCGCCACATCTCTCCCTCTCCCCGCTTGCGCGGAGAGGGCCGGGGTGAGGGGGACTTTGTCGGAGGTACGCGCCGTCAGACGTGCTCGCCGCCGCCGCCGGCCGGGGTGCCGATCATGGACAGCACTTCACGGCGCGTGGTCGGATCGGTGCGGAAGACGCCGAGCATGCGGCTCGTCACCATGCTGACGCCGGCCTTGTGGACGCCGCGCGTCGTCATGCACTGGTGCGCCGCCTCGATCACCACCGCGACGCCCTTCGGCTGCAATACCTCGTCGAGCGTGTTGGCGATCTGCGCCGTCATCTTTTCCTGGATCTGCAGCCGTTTCGCGTAGACCTCGACGAGCCTTGCCAGCTTCGAGATGCCCACGACGCGGTTGTTCGGCAGATAGGCGATATGCACCTTGCCGATGATCGGCGCGATATGGTGCTCGCAGTGCGATTCGAAGCGGATGTCCTTCAGCATGACGATCTCGTCATACCCGTCCATCTCCTCGAAGGTGCGCTGCAGGAGCGCCACCGGGTCTTCCTCGTAGCCGCTGAAGAACTCGGCATAGGAGCGCACGACGCGGTCGGGTGTGCCGAGGAGGCCCTCGCGCTCGGGGTTGTCGCCGGCCCAGCGGATCAGCGTGCGCACCGCTTCGAGCGCTTCCTCACGGGTCGGGCGGCGCACCCGCGCCGGCTCCTTGGCGCGGATGCGCTCGATGTTGGCGCTGCTGGCGTGGGGCGCCATCGGGTTCGGATAGCTCGCCATCAATCTCTCTTTCTGCAGGATGTTCGAGCGCGGCGGATGGCGCGTGCCGTGCCCCTAAAGGTCAGTTGAGCCGCGTCTGCGCCTGCGGCGTATCGAGCGAGAAGGCCGGCACGCGGACGAGGAAATTCTCGCCGCTGTTCGTCTCCATCTCGTAATCGCCGACCATGAAGCCGGACGGCGTCGGAAGCGGGCAGCTGCTGGTGTATTCGAAGCTCTGGCCGGGACCCAGCACCGGCTGCTCGCCGACGACCCCAGGGCCGCGCACCTCCTGGCGGCGCCCGACGCTGTCGGTGATCTCCCAGTGGCGGTTGCGCAATTGCACCGTCTCGTCGCCGCAATTCTCGATCTTGACGTGGTAGGCCCACACGTAGTGGCTGTCGGCGGGCGACGAATGCTGCTCGAGGTAGAACGGCTTCACCGTCACTTTGATCGAGCGCGTCGTTTCGGAATACATCGTCGGAACCCTTATTCTTCTCCGCCCGCAGTCATCAATCTAAACGCCGGGCGAGGCCGGGGCGCCGCCACGCAGCGACCCTCAATTTCGGGTGGGGCGCAGAGGTCGTCAAGGCAGCCGCAGGGCCAAGCGCTAGCGGCTGCTCGCCGGTGCCAGCAATGCCAGCACGGTTTCGTCCGGGCGCCGCGACCCGTCCGGGCTGATCGACTGGATGCAGACGTGGTCGGCGCCGGCATCCCAATGCTGCTGGATGCGCGCCCGGATCTGCGCTTCGCCGCCCCACGCGACATTGGCGTCGATAAAGCGGTCGGAGCCGCCGCCGGCGAAATCGTCGTCGCCGAAGCCGAGCCGCCGCCAGTTGTTGACGTAATTGTCGAGCCGCATGTAGTTGGCCAGCGCCTGGCGGCCCAGCGCCCGCGCCTTCGACGGGTCGCTTTCGAGCAGCACCCAGACTTCCGGGCACAACAGCTTGCCGGGGCCGAGGATACGGCGGGCCTCGGCGGTGTGCTCGGGGGTCACGTTGTAGGGATGCGCGCCGTCGGCATGCGTGCCGGACAAGGCCAGCATGCGCGGCCCGAGCGCCGCGAGGATTGTCAGCGGCTTCTCGGACGGCTCGGGCGCGCCGTAGGGCGCCGCCGCCATCGCCTCGAGATACGAGCGCATCGTCGCGATCGGGCGGCCGTAGGTGTGCCCGCGCACGCCCTCGACCGACGGCACATGCGACACGCCGAGGCCGAGCAGGAAGCGGCCGCCCGACTGCTCGGCCAAGGCGCGCTGGCCGTTCGCCATTGCCATCGCGTCGCGAGCGTAGATGTTGGCGATGCCGGGCGCGACGATCAGCCGCTGCGTGTTGGCCAGCAGCCACGAGGAATGCACCAGCACGTTGCGGCCGCGGCTTTCCGGCAGCCACAGCGCGGCATATCCCCATCCCTCGACACGCCGGGCGAAGGCGGCGCCTTCGGCCGCACCGAGCACGTCCATCGCCGCCCACACGCCGAGCCTGCCGAGCTGCATCGCCTTCCCCCACCCGATGGCTACGGCATTGTAGCGCCGCCGCCCCCGCACATAAACGGCTGTCATTCCGGAGCGCAGCCAAGGGTTGCGAATCCGGAACCCGTGAACACAAGCCTCTGGAATATGGGTTCCGGGTTCGGACCTGCGGTCCGCCCCGGAATGACAATTGGTTGTGCAGAGCTACCGCGGGTGGGGGGAGGGGAGCCGCCACAACGGCGATCGGGCCTTGTTCGGCCCGGCATCGGCGCGATATCAACAACATCCATGCCCATCCTTTTCCTCATCGTCTTTGTCGACCTCGTCGGGTTCGGTCTGGTCATCCCGCTGCTGCCGTATTACGCGGCGCGCTTCAGCGCCTCGCCGCTGCAGATGACGATGCTGTTCGCGACCTATTCGCTGGTGTCGATGGCGACGGCACCGTTTTGGGGCCGGCTCAGCGACCGGGTCGGCCGCCGCCCGGTGCTGCTCGCCAGCATGGGCGCGGCGGCGCTCGCCTATGGCTGGCTGGGAATCGCCAGCCGGCTGTGGATGGTGTTTGCCGCGCGCGCTTTTGCCGGCGCCTGCGCCGGCAACATCGCGGCGGCGCAGGCCTACATCGCCGACGTGACGCCGCCGGAAAAGCGCGCCCGCGGCATGGGGATGATCGGCGCCGCGTTCGGCCTCGGCTTTATTATCGGCCCGGTGATCGGCGGCGTCGTCGCCGGCGACAATGTCGCGACCGCCGATCTGATGACGCCTGGCTTTATCGCCGCCGGGCTGTCGCTGTGCGCCTGCCTCGGCGTGCTGTTGTTCTTGCCGGAGAGCCTGCAGCGGCGAACCGAACCGCTGGGCCCGCGGCGCGGCCGGGTCGCCGCGCTGCGCGAGGCGCTGGCGCGGCCGTTGCTGGCGCGGCTCCTGTTGATGTTCTTTCTGGTGATCCTTGCCTTTTCCGGCATGGAAACGACCTTCGCGTGGTGGGCGATTGCGCAGTTCGGCTGGGGGCCGCGGGCGATCGGCTTTGTGTTCTTCTACGTCGGCCTGCTCTCGGCGCTGATGCAGGGCGGCCTGATCGGGCGGCTGGCGCCGCGGTTCGGCGAGGAGCGGCTGCTGCTGTGCGGCCTCGTCCTGCTGGCGATTGGGCTGTTGCTGCTGCCGTTCGCGCGCGGCCTGCCGTTGCTGCTTACGGCGATGAGCGCGCTGGCGTTCGGGATGGGGCTGATGCAGCCCTCGCTCAACAGCCTGATCTCGCGCCGCGCCGGCGCCGCGGAGCAGGGCGAGGTAATGGGCGTGGCACAGTCGGTCGGCAGCCTGTCGCGGGTACTGGGGCCGTTGGCGGCGGGGGCGTTGTTCACCGCCTTCGGGCGTGCCAGCCCGTATTTCTGGGGCGCGGCATTGGTTGTCGCGGCGTTGTCGATCGGCTGGCGCCTGCCGCGCCTGCTTGCCGCGCCGGCGGCGCCGGCCGGCCCTGCGAAATAAGGTTCCGCGAAATGAGTCCCGCGACATGAGCCCGCATTCGCCGCGGCTGGTGGGTCGCTCGGCAATTCCGGGCCTGCCGGAGCCCGACGAGCGGCTGCGCGAGGGGCTGCGCGCGCTGAAGGGGCTGCTGCCGTATCTCTGGCCGAAGAACGCCGTCGAGTTGCGGGTCCGCGTCGTGCTGGCGCTGCTGCTGCTGGCCGCCGGCAAGCTCGTCAACATCACGGTCCCGCTGCTCTACAAGCACGCGGTCGATGCGCTCGGCGTGCCGCACCCGGGCCTTGTCGCGGTGCCGGTGGCGGTGATCATCGGCTACGGCGCGGCGCGCGTCATGGCGCAGGGCTTCAACGAGCTGCGCAACGCGGTGTTTGCCAAGGTCGGCCAGCGGGCGGTGCGACAGATCGCGCTGCGCACCTTCCGCCACGTGCACGCGCTATCGTTGCGCTTCCATCTCGAGCGCCGCACCGGTGGGCTGGCGCGAGCCGTCGAGCGCGGCACCGCCGGGATCGAGTTCCTCCTGTCGTTCATGCTGTTCAACGTCGTGCCGACGCTGTTCGAGATCGTCATCGTCTGCGCGATCCTGTGGCGGCTCTACAACTGGGCCTTCGCGCTGGTCACGCTGGGGACGATCGTCGTCTACATCTCCTTCACATTCCTCCTGACCGATTGGCGCATCCGCTACCGGCGCGAGATGAACACGCGCAACAGCGAGGCCAACACCAAGGCGGTCGACAGCCTGCT
>JBLMXS010000030.1:0-6190 GCA_050257895.1 Thiohalocapsa sp. | reverse complement strand
GCGAGCGCGACCTCGCGGTGGCGCTGGGGCTGGTGCATGCGCATCTGCGGCTGGCGCAGATCGAATTCATGCGCCGCATCGCCTGGGGCCGCGTCGCCGAGGCGCTGGGGCCCGCCGCGGTGCCGCTTGACCATGCGATCCTGGCGCTCGGCATAACCCGCGCCGTGCCGGCGATCGACACGGCGCTGCCGGTGGTGACGCGCAGCTGGCTCGACGGCTTTGTCGCCGGCATCAACCATCACCTCGCTACGCCGGCGCCGCTGCCGCCGGAATTGCGCCTGCTCGGGCTGCGCCCAGCGCCGTGGCAGCGGCGCGACGTGCTGGCGATCGCCCGGCTGGCGGCGGCCGACGTCAACTGGCTGGCGCTCTCGCAGCTGCTGCGGCTGCGCCGCGAGCACCGTGAGGACTGGCCCGAGATCTGGGCCAGCCTCGTCGGCGGCGGCCGCCCCGCGCCGCGGCCGCCATGCGGCGAGAGCCGGTGCGGTTCGGCGGAGCAGGCGCTGCGCCATCTCGCGCTCGGCTTCGGGGTCAGCGGCAGCAACGCTGCCGCGGTTGCCGGCAGCCGCAGCGCCTCGGGCCGCCCCTCGGTCGTCGGGGACACGCACCTGATGCTGAGCCTGCCGAGCGCGTGGCTGATCGCGGCCTGCCATGCGCCCGGCTGCGCTGTCGCGGGGCTCATGATCCCCGGCGTTCCGGTGGTGGTGATCGGGCGCAACCGCACCCTCGCCTGGGGCGGCACCAACCTCTTGGCAGCGAGCAGCGAATTGTTCGACGCGTCGACGCTGCCGGCGGACCAGATCACCGAGCGCCGGGTGCGGCTGCCGGTGCGCTGGTCGCCGCCGCGCGAGATCGTGCTGCGCGAGTGCCCGCAAGGGCCGATCGTCTCCGACGCCGCGCCGTTCCGCGCCGCGGGCGAGACCTTGGCGCTGCGCTGGGTGGGGCACCGGCCATCGGACGAGATCTCGGCCTTGCTGGCGATCAACCGGACGGCTGACGCCGCGGCGTTGCGGCAGGCCGCAGACGGCATCGCGGTGCCGGGGCAGGCCCTGGTCTTCGCCGATGCCGCCGGGACCATCGGCAAGCTGCGGGCCGCACACCTGCCGCCGCGCCCATCGGCACTGCCCGCCGATATCATGTCGCCGCCGGAGGCGGCAGCCGCCTGGTCAAGCTGCGTCAGCGCCGCCGGCCTGCCGTTCGAGATCGATCCACCGCAAGGCCTTGTCGTCTCGGCCAACGAGACCCCGCCGCCGGCGGCAATCCCGATCGGCTGGTTCTTCGCACCCGGCGACCGCGCCGAGCGCCTGGCAACGCTGCTCGGCGGCGAGGCTGCAGTTACCCTGGCGCAGCTCACGGCATGGCAGCGCGACGTCCTCGCGCCGCGCATGCTGGCGTTGCGCGAGCGGCTACTGCCGGCGCTGACGGCGCTGCCCGCAGCCGCCCCGCTGGCCGACGCGCTGCGCCGCTGGGATGGCCGCTACGACGCTGCCTCGACCGGAGCGCTGGCGATCGAGCTGTTGCTGTCGCAGCTGATCGGACCGCCGCAGCAGGCGCTTTACCGCGCGGTCTGGCACGGCCGGGCGCTGCTGATCGCCGACATTGGGGCGCTGCCGGGCGAGCGGTTGACGGCGGCGCTCGGCCCGGCTGTCGAAAAGGCGGCGCGGGCGTTCCGGCGGCTGCGCGATTGGGGCGGTGCGCACCGGCTGCGCCTCGCACACCCGCTCGGCCGCGTGCCGTTGCTCGGGCGGCAGTTCCCGCGCCTCGACTGGCCGTGGCCCGGCGGCAGCGACACGCTGTTCAATGCGACGCACCTGCCGGTGAAGCGCCGGCACGGCGCGATCTACGGCAGCAATGCCCGCTACATCTTCGACCTGTCCGACCCTGACGCCAACCGCGTCGTCCTGCTCGGCGGCCAGGACGGCGTGCCGGGCAGCGCCGCGTTTCTCGACCAGGCCGAACTGTTCCGCCGCGGGGAGTATCTCGAACTGCCGCTCGACCCAGCGACCGCGGCGCACCGCTTCCCGCACCTGACGACGCTGGCGCCGGCGGCGCGATGATCGACGCGACGCCGCTGCTGCGTCTTTACGCCCGGTACCGCGCCGGCCATCTCGCCCGCCAGGATGCGACCGAGGTGCAGCGGCAGCAGCTGATGCGGCTCGTCACCGCCGCCGCCGGCACGCGCTTCGGCCGCGACCACGGCTTCGCCCGGATCCGCGGCCTCGACGATTTCCGACGGGCGGTGCCGCTGCGCCGCTACGAGGACCTGTGGCAGGGCTATTGGCAGCCGGTGTTCCCGCGCCTCGTCGATTGCAGCTGGCCCGGTCATATCCCGTTTTTCGCCGTAACCTCGGGCACCAGCACCGGCAACACCAAATTCATCCCGCTGACCTATGCGATGCTGCGCTCGAACCGGCGAGCCGGCCTCGACCTTTTGGTCCACCATTTGCGCGCGCGCCCCGAGAGCCGCCTCTTTGCCGGCCGCAACCTGCTGCTCGGCGGCAGCAGCGATCTCGTCGAGCAGATGCCCAGCGTGCGCAGCGGCGACCTCTCCGGCGTCATGGCGGCGACACTGCCATTATGGGCCCGCCCCCTCGCCTTCCCGCCGCCCGCGATCGCGCGGCTGACCGACTGGACCGAGAAGATGGCGCGGCTTGCCGAGACGGCGCCAGCCGCCGGCATCCGCAGCATCTCGGGCACGCCCTCGTGGCTGCTGCTGTTCTTCGATGAACTGGTGCGGCGTCACCCGGGGCGCGGGAGCCGGCTTATCGATTTCTTCCCGGCGCTCGACCTGGTGATCCACGGCGGCGTCAATTTCGCGCCCTATCGCCGGCGCTTCGGCGAGTGGCTGGCCGGCAGCCATGCCGAATTGCGCGAGGCCTACGCCGCCAGCGAAGGCTTCATCGCCGCCGCCGATCGCGGCGAGGACGACGGGCTGCGGCTCATCCTCGACCACGGCCTTTTCTACGAGTTCGTGCCGGTCGCCGAGATCGACGCCGCCTTGCCGAACCGGCACTCTATCGGCGAGGTCGAGACCGGCGTCGACTACGCGGTCGTGCTCAGCACCTGCGCCGGGCTGTGGTCCTGCATCGTCGGCGACACTGTGCGCTTTGTGAGCCGCGCGCCGCCGCGCCTCCTCGTCACCGGCCGGCTGTCCTATACGCTGTCGGCGTTCGGCGAGCACCTGACCGGCGAGGAGATCGAGGCGGCCGTGAGCATCGCGGCGGCCGAGATCGGTGCCGGCGTGCGCGATTTTTCCGCCGGCGCGCTCTTTCCGCAGGCGCCGGGCGAGATCGGCGGCCATCTATTCGTCGTCGAGTTCGAGGCGCCGGTCGCTGCGGCGGCGCGCCAGCGTTTCGCGGCGGCCCTCGACGCCGAGCTGATGCGCCGCAACCTCGATTACGAGGCGCACCGCGCCGGCGGCCTCGGGCTGCAGCCGCCGCAGGTGGCGGTGCTGCGGCCGGACGGCTTTGCCGAATGGATGCGGCGGCGCCGCCGGCTCGGCAGCCAGAACAAGGTGCCGCGCGTCATTGCCGACCCCGAGCTGTTCGCCGACCTCAAGGCTTTCGCGGCGGCGAACCGGGCCGATTAGCGCGCCGCCGCCGCGCCAGCGCGACGCGGTAGCCGAAGGCGACGACCAGCAGCAGCAGGAGGCCGCCGAGCAGCCAATATGGGGACAGCGTCTCGGCGCCGCCCTGCTGGCCGCCGACCCGCACCATGACGCGGCCGATCTCGTCGCCGGAACGGGCTTCGGCGCTCCAGAACCCGTCGCGGTCGGCGAAGAACTGGAACCGCCCGCCGCTGTCGGTATGGCCGGTCTGCGCCGGACGGTCAGGCTGCCCGGGAGCAAAGACGCGCACCTCCGCATTGGCCAGCGGCTTGCCGCCGCTTGTGGCGAACTCGACTGTCACCTCGTGCCGCGTGAAGAGGCTTTGCGCCCGAACCGGCAGCGGCAGCGCCGTCACTATCAGGGGCAGCAGCAGGATCGCGACAACGAGACCTTGGCGCATCGCCAAAGAGAGGACACTCTGCATCGGCGAGACGATACGGGATTGGACGCATGAAGATAGCAGTCTTCGGCGCCGGCGCGGTCGGCGGTCATGTGGCGGCGCGGCTCGGCGAGGGAGCCGCCGCGGCCGGGATCGAGGTCGCGGCGGTGGCGCGCGGCGCCCAGCTGCAGGCGATCGCCGAGCGCGGGCTCACCCTGCATATCGGCGAGGCGACGCACCACGCCCGCATTCACGTCACCGATCGGCCGGAAAGTCTGGGCGTCCAGGATGTCGTTTTCGTCGCGCTGAAATCCTCGGTATTGCCGGCGGCGGCGCCGGCGCTGGCGAGGATGCTCGGTCCCGACAGCAGCGTCATCTTCGCGATGAACGGCATCCCGTGGTGGTACCTCTACCATTGCCCCGAGAACGGCCTGCCGCGCCCCGACCTGTCGCGCCTCGACCCGGACGGCGCCCTCGCGCGCCTCATCGGCCTCGAGCGCGTCATCGGCTGCATGATCAACTCGGCCAACGAGGTCGTCGCGCCGGCGGTGATCCGCAACTCGCCCGGCACCCTCAACAAGTTCACGCTCGGGGAGCCGGACGGCAGCCGCTCGCGTCGCCTGGAAAGGATCGCTGCCGCCTTCGAGCAGGCCGGCGTCGCGACCCCGATCAGCACCGACATCCGCACCGAGATCTGGGAGAAATTGCTGCGCAACCTCAGCACCAGCCCGATCTGCTCGCTGACCGGCGAGCCGATCGGCATCCTCAGCCGCCATCCCGAGCTCTTCGCGCTGGCCAAGGCGCTGATGGCGGAGGGGCTGGCAACGGCGCAGGCGCACGGCCTCATGCCGCCGATCACGGTCGAGCGCGCCTACGCGACGGCGCCGACGACGCCGCACAAATCGTCGATGCTGCAGGATTTCGAGCGCAATCGGCCCCCCGAGATCGACGGCCTCTTGACGTCGGTGCAGCAATTCGCCCGCGTCGCCCAGGTGCCGACCCCGCACCTCGACGCCGTCACCGCCCTCGTCATCGAAAAGGCGCGAAAGGCGGGGCTGTATTCCTAGAGACCGCAGTCTCCTTCTGGACCGCCGGCATCTTGCCGACATGCCGGCGGGACGCCGGCGGTCCGCGCCTATTGCTCTAGGAACGCCGCGAGCAGTTCGCGGGCGGCGGCGGCCGGGGTACGGCTGCCGTCGCGCACGGCCTGCTCGGCCGCGGCCAGGCGGGCGGCGACCGCCGCGGCAGTGCGAAACTGTGCCAAGAGCCCGTCGCCGATCTCGGTCCACAGCGCGGCGATCGCCTGCTCGGCGCGATGGCGCGACCAGGCGCCGCTTGCTTCGAGCGCGGCGCGAAAGCGCGTGACGTCGTCCCAGACCGCGTCGACGCCGCTGCCTGTGAGCGCCGAGACCGGGCGCACCGCGACCCGCCATTCGGCATAAGCCGGCCGGATCAGATGGACGGCATTCGCATAATCCGCCGCCGCCCGCCTGGCGTGCTCCAGGAGCTCGCCGTCGGCCTTGTTGACGAGGATCAAGTCAGCAAGTTCGACAATGCCCCGCTTCATCCCTTGCAGTTCGTCGCCGGCCGCCGGCGGCAGCATCAACAGGAACATGTCGACCATCTGGGCGACCGTCGTCTCGGCCTGGCCCGCGCCGACCGTCTCGACCAGCACCGTGTCGAACCCGGCCGCCTCGCAGACGAGGATCGCCTCGCGCGTGCGGCGGGCGACGCCGCCGCTGCTCGCACCGGCCGAGGAGGGGCGGATGAACGCGTCTGGCATGCGCGCCAGCTCGCCCATGCGCGTCTTGTCGCCGAGAATGGCGCCGCCGCCGCGCACCGAGGCGGGATCGACCGCCAGCACCGCGATCCTGCGCCCGCGCGCGATGCCATCGAGGCCCAAGCGCTCGATAAAGGTCGATTTGCCGGCGCCCGGCGGACCGGAGATGCCGATGCGGGTGGCACCGCCGGTCGCCGGCAGCAGCGCCGCGACCAGCGCCTCGGCCTGCCGCCGGTGATCGGGTCGCGTCGATTCCACCAGCGTCACCGCGCGCGCCAAGGCCCGGCGCTCGCCCCGCCGCACCGCCGCCGCGAGCGCCTCAGCCGCGGCCGCCGCGCTCTCTGAACCCGATTGCTTCGTCGCGCCGCTCCTCGCCATGACGCTCCACTTAGCGTTATGGCGCGGATGTTACCCCGCATTCCCGGCG
>JBLMXS010000029.1:0-10969 GCA_050257895.1 Thiohalocapsa sp. | reverse complement strand
TGCGCGTCTCGATCTGCGGGATGTCGACCGGGTCCTGCCGCTGGTAGATGCAGGCCTTCATGCAGTCGTTGCAGATGCGGTGGCCGGTGGCGGCGCAGAGCGGGTTGTCGACCGCGACGATGGCCAGGGTGCCTATCGAATTGCCGCGCGCCTTGACGAGGTTCATCTCGGAGATCTTCTCGTCGAGTGGGCAGCCATTCAGCGTCACTCCGAAGACGCTCTTCTTGAAGCCGCCGTCCTTCTCGTGCAGGCCGGAGCGGCAGCTGTCCTTCTGCTGGTTATGGCACCAGATGCAGTAATTGGCCTCATCGAGGGCGCCGGCGAGGTCGGTGCCGGGGTCGGTCAGCGCGAAACCGTCGCGCGCCCGCCAATGCTCCTCCGGCAGCCGCAGCATGGTGACCCCGTGGCGCTCGGTCGTCTCGACCGGCACCAGGTGATGCATGTCGAGCCGGTGCGGCACCCGGAACAGAAGACCACGCCGGTGGCGCGCCTGCCCGGCCTCGCTGAGCGTCGCCCAGGCAGCGTATTCGAGCGCCAGGCGCAGCGGCGCCCGATTTGCGCCTTCGTCATCGAGCCAGCGCGCGACGGCCTCGGCATAGCGCAATTCCCAGGCGAGGACGCCCTGGCGACTGGCGAAATCGGCGGCCGGGCCGCCGAGCAGCGTCGCCAGCTCCGCGACAAGCCTGTTGCCGTTGAGGGCGCCGGCATCGGCCTCCTTGATCTCCTTCACGGCGCGGCGCTGGACGAACAGGCGCTTCACCGAATAGAGCGGCGCCAGCCGGTCGTGCGCCTGCTGCAGCGCCCGCACCTCCTTGGCGATGCCGAACAGCTCGCCGAGGAAATCCTCGAGATGGGGCGCGAGATCGACCAGCAGATCGGATTCGGCCTTGCGGTCGACCGCTTCGGGTGTCGCCCGCGCCGTCATCAGGCGGCCGTGCAGCACCGTATCGGCCGCGGCAAGGTGCGCGACAAAAGCGCGATCGAGCCGGATCAGCCCGTCGCGCTCGTAAAGATCGCAGAAGGTGAGCCCGTGTTGCAGGGCAAGTTCGCTCATTCCCGCTAATTAGGCGCGCCGCGCCGCAGAAACCACCGGCAAATCGCCGCGACCTGGGTTGCAAACCTGCCGTTGGCGCCGGGTTGACGACGGACCGGGGCATTCCGCCCGCATGCGGGCAGAGGCCCGCGGTCCGCGTTACGGCGTAGCGTCCGCAGTGTCCAGCACGGCGTTGAGGAGGACATTGCAGCCGGCGGTCAGGTCGTCGGGTTTGGCGTCCTCGATCTCGTTGTGGCTGATGCCGCCGGCGCACGGCACGAAGATCATCGCGGTCGGCGCCACCTTCGCCAGGTAGACGGCGTCGTGGCCGGCGCCGCTGACGATGTCCTGGTGGCCGTAGTCCTGCGCCATCGCCGCCTCGCGCACCTTATTGACCAGCGCCGCATCGAACGGGGTCGGCGGGAAGTACCAGAACTCGTCGACCGCAACCTCCAGACGCTGCGTCGCCGCCGCGGCCTCGCACGCCGCCCGCAGGTCGCGGTCCATCTGCGTCAGCACCACGTCGTCCGGATGGCGGAAATCGACCGTGAAGAACACCCGGCCGGGGATAGTGTTGCGCGAATTGGGGCTGACCTGGACAAAGCCGACCGTCGCGCAGGCATAGGGCGCGTGCGCATGTCCGATCTTGTTCACGGCGTCGATCATGCGGGCCGCGCCGACCAGCGCGTCGCGCCGCCGCGGCATCGGGGTCGGCCCGGCATGCGCCTCCTGGCCGGTGACGGTGATCTCGTACCAGCGCTGCCCCTGCGCGCCGGTGACGATGCCGACCGGCAGGCCGGCGGCTTCGAGGATCGGCCCCTGCTCGATATGCGCCTCGAAATAAGCCGCGACCGCCCGGCCGCCGACCGGCTCCGAGCCGGCAAAGCCGATGCGCCGCAGCTCGCCGCCGAGCGTCAGCTCCGGTGCATTGTTGTCGCGGGTAGCGAGTGCCGCCTCGAGCGCGAAGACGCCGGCGAAGGCGCCGGAGCCGACCATCGCCGGCGAAAACCGCGAACCCTCCTCGTTGGTCCACGCAACGATCTCGATCGGCGCCTCGGTCTCGTAGCCGAGATCGTTGAGCGAGCGCACCACTTCGAGCCCGGCCATGACGCCATAGGCGCCGTCGAATTTGCCGCCGGTGGGCTGCGTGTCGAGGTGGCTTCCGGCCATCACCGGCGGCAGGGCGGCGTTGCGGCCCGGACGGCGCGCGAAAATGTTGCCGATGGCGTCGACGGTGACGCTGCAGCCGGCCTCCTCGCACCAGCAGATGAAGAGATGGCGGGCCTCGGCGTCGAGATCGCTGGCGGCGAGCCGGCAAACGCCGCCTTTTGCCGTCGCGCCGATCTGCGCCAGTTCCATCAGGCTCGCCCACAGCCGCTCGCCGTTCACGCTCAGATTGCGCATGCCCCTGCCCTCGCCATCCACCATGGTCCGTCTCTATAGTGGCAAAAGCTTTTTGAGAGGAGCATGCGATGAAGGATGCCGCCGCCCCGTGGGTCGACCCCGAACTGATCGCCGCCGGCAAATTGCTGCAGGAGAAGGGCTTTGTGGCGCCCGACCGCACCGTCGCGCCGATGTCCGAGGTGCGGGCGGCGCAGGACCGGATCGGCGCCTTTCTCGGCGAAGGCTCGGTGCCGCTCGCGGACGAGCGCGATCTGTCGCTGCCCGGCCCGGCCGGCCAAGTGCCGTGCCGGCTCTATATGCCCGACGGCGCGGCGCGGCCGCCGCTCGTCGTCTATGCGCATGGCGGCGCCTTCGTGCAGGGCAGCCTGCCGAGCTGGGACCATTTCCTGCGCGAGCTGGTGCGCCAGAGCGGCGTCGCCGCCTTGTCGGTCGATTACCGGCTGGCGCCGGAGCACCGTTTCCCGGCCGCCTTCGACGACATGGCGGCGGTGACGCGGCTGATGGCGCGGGAGGGCGCCGGGCTCGGGATCGACGCGACGCGGATCGCGGTCGGCGGCGATTCCGCTGGCGCCAATCTGGCGCTCGGCGCGGCGCTGGCGATGCGCGACGCCGGCGAGCCGGCGGTCAGGTTCCAGCTGTTGATCTACGGCGTCTACACGATCGCCTGCGACAGCCCGTCCTGGCAGCGCTTCGGGCGGGGCGCCGGGCTGTCGATTGCCAGCATGGAATGGGCCTGGCAGACCTATCTCGGCGACCGGGCGCACTACACCGATTGGCGCGCGGCGCCCTACGAGGCGAACCTCACAGGCGTCGCCCCGGCGCATCTGATCGTCGGCAATCTCGACCCGCTATTGGACGACAGCACAAAGCTGGCGGACAAGCTGAAGGCAGCGGGCGTCCCGTGCGAGCTGACGATCTACCAGGGCATTAACCACGGCTTCATCCGCTACGGCCGGCTAATCGGCACGGCGCGCCGCGCCATCGCCGACTGCGCCGCCGCGCTGAAGGCGGGCCTCACAGCGTAAGCGGGGTTGAGCGCAGCGAAACCCATCTTCACCTTAGAGTGAAGTGGGCTTTCGCTTCGCTGACACTCAGCCCACCCTACGAGGCGCTACTCTGCCGGGATCGGGTATTCCTCGCCGGCGGCGACCGCGCGCGGGATGCGCAGCCAGAACAGCGAGATCAGCGCCGAGATGACGGCGCAGACGGCGAGCGCATAAAGCCCGCCGGCATAGCTGCCGCTCAGCGTCTTCGCCCAGCCGACCATGCTCGGCCCGAAAAACCCGCCGAGATTTCCGAGCGAGTTGATCCAGGCAATCCCGGAGGCAGCCGCCGCGCCGGTCAGGAACATCGTCGGCATCGACCAGAACGGCCCCTTGGTGCCGTAGAACCCGGCCGCCGCCAGGGACATGCCGACCACCGACCACCACGTGCCGATCGTCAACCCGGCGATCACTAGGCCGCAGGCCGACAGAACGCAGGTCCAGAACAAGGTCCAGCGCCGTTCGCCGATCCGGTCGGACAGCCAGCCGCAGAACACCATCGAGACGGCGCCGCAGCCGTAGGGGATCATCGTGATCCAGCCGACCTGCATATTGCTGATACCGAGTTCCTTGATGATCGTCGGCAGGAACAGCAGCATGCCGAGGCTGGCGGTGACGATGCCGATATAGTTGATCGACAGCAGGATCACCTTCGGGTCCCAGAACGAACGCAGGATGCCGAGGCCGTGCGCCGCCGCGATCTGCTGGTGCTCGCCGGTAATGCGCCGCTCCAGCCACTGGCGCTCTTCAGGCTGCAGCCAGCCCGCCTTGGCCGGCCGGTCGGTCAGGTAGAAGAACACCGCGACCCCGATCAGCACGGTCGGGATCGCCTCCAGGATATACATGAGCTGCCAGCCCTTGAGGCCCCACATCCCGTTGAGGCCGAGCAGCGCCGTCGACACCGGCGCGCCGCTCGCCACCGCGATCGGCAGAGCGAGCGTGAAGCCGGCGTTGATGCGGGCGCGGTAGGCGTCGGGGAACCAATAGGTGAAATAGAGCACGAAGCCGGGGAACAGCCCGGCCTCGGCAAGCCCGAGCAGGAAACGGATCGCCATGAAGCTGTAGGGGCCCGTCGCGAACGCGGTGGCGCCGGAGATGATGCCCCAGGTGATCATGATGCGGGCGATCCAGATCCGCGCCCCGACCTTTTCGAGGATGATGTTGCTCGGCACCTCGAACAGCACGTAGCCCCAGAAAAAGGCGCCGGCCGCCATGCCGTACAACGCGGCGTCGAGACCGAGGTCCTTGTTCATCGTCAGGGCCGCAAAGCCGACGTTGATGCGGTCGAGGTAGCAGAAGAAGTAGGTCAGCGCCGCGAACGGCAGGATGCGCAAATACACCTTGCGCATGGTGATTTGCTCAAGCGAACGAACCATTGAAAGCCTCGGCGGGGAAAGGAGTCGGCACGCAATGGCGGCCGCAGCCGGGCAGATAAGGCAACCTTATGAATCGGACAACTGGGCATCTGGTCGCAGATGAAACATAATGATCCGCGCCTTCTCGGCGAGGCCCAGGACACGGCGGTAGTAGTGGCGGAAGCGCTGGTCCTGCGTCTGGCCGCGGACGTAGCGGATATAGATCTGCTGGATAATGACCGCGAGCTTGAACGCCGCGAACACCTGGTGCCAGCCGACCACCGACACGTCGAGGCCGGTGCGCGCGGCGTATCGGGCGACGGCCTCGGCGCGTGAGGGAAAACCGGTGCGCCAGGTCGGCATCGCCGCGATCTCGCGCCACTCCGGCGGGTCCCCCGGCTCGACCCAGTAGTTGAGGACATAGCCGAGATCGGCGAGCGGGTCGCCCTGCGTGCACATATCCCAGTCGAGCACGGCGACGATCCGGGCTGGGTCGGCGGTGTCGAGCAGGCAGTTGTCGAGCCGGTAGTCGTTGTGCAACAGCGCGGCGCCGCCCGAGTCCGGCAGATGCTGGCCGAGCCAGTCGAGGACCGGCTCCCACAAGGCAGCCGAGCGCGCCGCTTCCTCGCCGCCTTGCGCCGCCTGCCAGCGCTTTGTCCAGCCGGCAAGCTGGCGCTGGACATACCCCTCGGGCCGCCCGAGATCGTCGAGCCCGACCGCCTGCGGCGGCACCAGATGCAGGTCGGCCAGCGCGTCGATCAGCGCTTCGCCGATGCGGCGGTTGAGGTCCGGGCGGCCGCTGAACTCGGGCGGGATGTCGTCGCGGATGACAAAACCGTGGCGCCGCTCCTCGACGATGAACACGGTGCCGATGACGCTCTCGTCCTCGCACAGGAGGAGGCTTTGCGGCGCCCGCGGATACTGCTCGTGCAGCCGCGAGAGCACCCGATGCTCGCGCCGCATGTCATGCGCCCCCGGAGGGATCGGCCCGAGCGGCGGTCGGCGCAAGACGAACTCCCGGACTGGTCCCCCATCGAGGCGGAGGGCTTTTGCGTGCGAGCCGGGACCAGTGGACATAAAGCGCAGCAGATACGTCAGGTTGGCCTTGCCGCCGAAGAACTGGCGCACCTGAAGGCGCCCCTCGGCCCCCGGCAGGTGCGCGCGCAGATAGGGCTCGAGCCGCGTCGTATCGAGCCGCTCGTCCGGCCGCTGGTCGATCAGCTCGGCCGCTTCCAGATCGCGCTGCATCACCCCCGTCCGTGGTTCGAACCGCGGCGCGCTGCGCCGCTCCTCACCATGACGAGCATTGGTAATGGCATCCCGAGGCGTTCCTAATCACGAGGAGGCGGCGAAGCGGCGGTCTCGAAGGACGCACCCCGTCACCGACCACCCGTTCATTTCCGCAGTTCGATCCTGGCGACGGCGCGCTTATGGACCTCGTCGGGGCCGTCGACGATGCGCATGACGCGCGAGCGCGCCCACGCGTAGGCAAGGCCGAAATCGCCCGAGACGCCGGCGCCGCCATGCGCCTGGATGGCGCGGTCGATCACGCTGAGCAGCATCTTCGGCGCCACCACCTTGATCATCGCGATCTCGGCCTGCGCCGCCTTGTTGCCGACCGTGTCCATCATGGCGGCGGCCTTCAAGGTCAAGAGGCGCGACTGCTCGATCTCCATGCGCGAGTCGGCGATCCATTCGCGGATGACGCCCTGGTCGGCGAGCGGCCGGCCGAACGCGACGCGGTTCTTAACCCGCGCCACCATCGCCTCCAGCGATCGCTCGGCCAGCCCGATCATCCGCATGCAATGGTGGATGCGCCCCGGCCCAAGGCGGCCCTGCGCGATCTCGAAGCCGCGCCCCTCGCCGAGCAGAATGTTTTCGGCCGGCACCCGCACGTCCTTGAACTCGACCTCGGCATGGCCGTGCGGCGCGTCGTCGTAGCCGAACACGGTCAACGGCCGCACCACCCGGACGCCCGGCGTGTCGCGCGGCACCAGGATCATCGATTGCTGCTGGTGGCGCGGCGCGTCGGGGTCGGTCTTCCCCATCAGGATGAAGATCTTGCAGCGCGGGTCCATCGCGCCCGAGGTCCACCATTTCCTGGCGTTGACGACGTAGGTCGAATTGCCCTCGCGGGTGATCCTCGCTTCGATGTTGGTGGCGTCGGAGGAAGCGACGGCGGGCTCGGTCATCGCAAAGGCCGAGCGGATCTCGCCGTTGAGCAAGGGCACGAGCCAGCGCTGCTGCTGCTCCTTCGTCGCGTAGCGCACCAGCGTTTCCATGTTGCCGGTGTCGGGGGCCGAGCAGTTGAAGACTTCCGGCGCGATCGGGGAGCGCCCCATGATCTCGCATAGGGGCGCGTATTCGAGGTTGGTGAGCCCGGCGCCGTACTCGCTCTCGGGCAGGAACAGGTTCCACAGCCCCTCGGCGCGGGCCTTGGCCTTCAGCTCCTCCATGATCGGCGGCACCTGCCACCGCGAATGCTGCGCTGCCAGCTGCTCCTCAAACACCGCCTCGGCCGGGTAGACATGCGCCTCCATGAACGCCCGCACCCGCGCCTCGAGCCGCTTCACCTTGTCCGAAGGTTCGAAATCCATGCCGGCGCCTCATTTTTTGCCCGGTGCAGCCTAGCATATCGCAGCGGGCCGGTTGCATCGACGACGGGATCGCACACCCGGTCTTGCCGGCGGCGCCCGGACGCGACTACCGTTGACCCACGCATTGAATGGAGAACCAGCATGAGCGAGCGCGGCGGCATTTCGGTCCTCGGTATCTGCGGCAGCCTGCGCCGGGGCTCCTACAACATGGCGGCATTGCGCACCGCGATCGCGCTGAAGCCGGCCGACATGCATGTGACGGTGGCCGACATCTCGCAGATCCCGCTCTACAACGAGGATGTGCGGCAGCAGGGCTTCCCGCCGCCGGTCGAGACGCTGCGGCGGCAGATCAAGGAGGCGGACGCGCTGCTGTTCGCCTGCCCGGAATACAATTATTCGATGTCGGGCGTCCTGAAGAACGCGATCGACTGGGCCTCGCGCCCTCCCGACCAGCCGTTCGCCGGCAAGCCCTGCGCGATCATCGGCGCCGCCGCCGGCATGGCCGGCAGCGCCCGGGCGCAATACGACCTGCGGCGGTCCTGCGTCTTTCTCGACATGCACCCGCTCAACAAGCCGGAAGTGCTGATCGGCCAGGCGCAGACCAAGTTCGACGCCGACGGCAATTTTACCGACGAGGCCGGCAAGGGCTTCATCCGCGACCTGATGGCGGCGCTCGCCGGCTGGACAAGGCAGATCGCGAAGAACGCATAGTCCGACGTCATTGCGAGGAGCGGAGCGACGAAGCAATCCGGGCATTCCGAAACCGGCACCAGATTGCTTCGCTCCGCTCGCAAGGACGGTTGCTGAGGGAGGGTTGAGTAATGGACATGGACTTCACCGGCAAGGTCGCGGTGGTGACCGGCGCCGCCAACGGCATTGGCCGGGCGACGGCGCTGGCATTCGCCAAATCGGGCGCCAAGGTGGTCGTCGTCGACCGCGACGCCGCCGGCGGCGAGGCGACGGCCGGGATGATCCGTCAGCAGGGCGGCGAGGCGCGTTTCGTCGCCGCCGACGTCACCAAATCGGCCGATGTGCAGAATTACGTGAAGGCGGCGCTCGACGCCTACGGCCACATCGACTGCTTCTTCAACAACGCCGGCATCGAGGGCACCTGGCGGCACACCGCCGATTACGACGAGGCCGTGTTCGACCAGGTAATCTCGGTCAACGTGAAGGGCGTCTTTCTCGGCCTGCGCCATGTCCTGCCGGTGATGCTGCAGCAGAAGAGCGGCGCCATCGTCAATACCGCCTCGGTAGCCGGCCTCGTCGCGACGCCGGGCATGCCGGCCTATGTCGCCTCGAAACACGCCGTCATCGGGTTGACCAAGACCGCCGCCGGCGAGGTCGCGAAGAGCGGCGTTCGGGTCAACGCCGTCTGCCCCGGTCCGGTCGACACCCGCATGATCCATTCGCTCGAGCGGATGATCGATCCGAACGACCCCGGAAAGGTGGCAGAGCGCTACCAGGCGGCGATGCCGACCGGCCGCTACACGACGCCGGAAGAGATCGCCAACATGGTCGTCTTCCTGTGCTCCGACCTCGCCGGCAACACGACCGGCGGGCAGTTTGTCGTCGATGGCGGGCGCACCGCGACCGGCGGCGCCGTCACGCAGGCGATGGAGCACTGACGGGGAGAGGATCCATCTGAAACAGCAGGTCTGCCGTACCCCCTGGGAAAGCGGGCGTCCAGTACGAGCGGTAGTGCGGCTGGCCTGGATCCCCGCTTGCGCGGGAATGACGACTGCTTGCGTTACAGGTGGCGGGTGCTGTCGCGATAGCGGCGGTTCATGACGCGTAGGCGGCGCGAGATCACGCGAAGCACGGTGATCGAGAAAGCCGGCGTGTCGGCGACCAGCGCCAGAAAGCGCGGCACGTCGATCTCGACCAGCTCGCAATAGGTGCCGGCGATCACCGTGGCGCTGCGCGGCATGTGCTCCTCGATGATCGCCATCTCGCCGATCAGGCCGCCGTCACGCACGGTCTCGAGGATCGTGCTGCCGGAAAGAACCCGCAAGGTGCCCTGCTTGACGATGTACATCGCGTTGGCGTCGTCGCCTTCGCGAAACAGCACGTCGCCCGGCTTCAGCGCGACGGTTCTCGCATCGCCGCAAGCGGCGAGGATTTCTTCGACGGCGATATCCTTGATCATGCTCGGATCATCGTCGTTCGCGAGCAGCGGCGCGGGTTTTGCAGCACAGCTGTGCCGGCGCGCCAGAATGGACATCGCCGCGCGCAACCGCAAGGGCTGAGCGGCCTCGCGGAAAAGGATTGCCGAGGGTTCTAGATTTTTTTGACCGCGGCGAGGAGGCCGCCTTCGGTCAAGATCTGCGGCAAGACGGTCGGCGTTCCGGCCTTGTCGTAGAGCAGGTAGAGCGGCACGCCGCTGCGGCCGAACTTCTGCAGGAACGCGGCGATTTCGGGGTCTCGCCGGGTCCAGTCGCCTTTCAGCGCGGCGATCTGATGGCGGGCGAAAGCCTGCCGCACCGTCTCGCTGTCGAGCACGCTACGTTCGTTGAACAGGCAGGTGATGCACCAGGCGGCGGTCAGGTTGACGAATACCGGGCGATGCTCCGCCGTCAGCCGCGTCAGCCTGCCGGGGGTGAACGCCTCGTAGCCGAGCCCGCCGGCGGCCGCCGCGCTGCCCGGTGTCGGCGCTCCTGCCGGCGCCAGCGTCGCCGCCAGAATGACGCCGGCGAGGAGGCTTGCCGCCGCCAGGCCGCCGCCGATCCGCCGCGCCGTCGACGGCATGAGCCGGGTGCGGCCGTAGATCCACACCGCGAAGGCGACGACGACGAGCCCAAGCAGGGCCGAGAAGGCGCTCGCCGGGGCCACCTCCTGCAGCAGCACCCAAATCAGCCAGGCGACGGTGCCATAGAGCGGGAACGCCAGGATCTGCTTGAACCACAGCATCCAGACGCCGGGGCGCGGCATCAACGCGGCGACGCCGGGGACCATCGCGGCGAGCACGAAGGGCAGCGCCAGGCCGATCCCGAGCATGACAAAGATCGCGAGCGCCAACGGCGGCGGGGCCACCAGCGCAAAGCCGAGCGCCGCTCCCATGAACGGCGCCGTGCACGGGGTCGCGACCACCGTCGCCAGGATACCGGTCGCGAACGCGCCGGCCAGCCCGGTGCGGTCGGCAAGGCGGCCGCCGGCGGAAGCGAGGCCGATGCCGAAATCGGCGGCGCCGGACAGGCTCAGCCCCATCGCGAACAACAGGTAGGCAAGCAGCGCGACGACGACCGGAGACTGCAGCTGAAAGCCCCAGCCGATCGCGGCGCCGCCGGCCCGCAGCGCCAGGAGCGCGCCGCCCAGCACCGCAAAGCTGACGATGATGCCAGCCGCGTAGGCGAGCGCATCCTGTCGCGTCCGCCGGCGATGGACGGCGCCGGCCAACCCGAATACCTTCAACGACAGGATCGGGAAGACGCACGGCATCAGATTGAGCACGACGCCGCCGATGAGCGCCAGCAGCAGCGCCTGCCACCATGGCACCGTAGCGCCATCAGCGGTGGCAGCGGCGACGCCCTGCGGCGC
>JBLMXS010000028.1:0-9651 GCA_050257895.1 Thiohalocapsa sp. | reverse complement strand
GCTACCTCCTGGTCGACGAGTACCAGGACACCAACATCGCGCAGTATCTGTGGCTGCGGCTTCTGGCGCAGCGCCACAAGAACCTCTGCTGCGTCGGCGACGACGACCAGTCGATCTACAGTTGGCGCGGCGCCGAGATCGGCAACATCCTCAAATTCGAGAGCGATTTTCCCGGCGCGCTGGTGGTGCGGCTGGAGGAGAATTATCGCTCGACGCCGCAGATCCTGGCCACCGCCGCCGGCATCATCGCGCATAATCGCGGCCGCCTCGGCAAGACGTTGTGGACCCGCGCGGACGGCGGCGACAAGGTCACGGTGCGCGGCGTGTGGGACGCTGAGCAGGAAGCGCGCTGGGTCGGCGACGAGATCGAGGCATTGCAGCGCCAGGGCCACGCGCTCAAGGAGATCGCGATCCTGGTGCGCGCCGGCTTTCAGACACGCGAGTTCGAGGAGCGCTTCATCGCCCTCGCTTTGCCCTACCGCGTCATCGGCGGGCCGCGCTTCTACGAGCGCCAGGAGATCCGCGACGCGCTCGCCTATCTGCGCCTCGTCCACCAGCCGGGCGACGACCTCGCCTTCGAACGCGTCATCAACGTGCCGCGCCGCGGCATCGGCACCGCGACGTTGCAGCAATTGCACGCGGCGGCGCGGGCGTCGTCATTGCCGCTGGTCGAGGCGGCGCGACGGCTTATCGCCGGCAGCGACTTGCCGCGCGCCGGGCGCAACGCGCTGGCGGGGTTCCTCGCGGCGCTCGATCGCTGGCGGGCCGAGGCCGACCGGCTGTCCCACACCGACCTGGTGCAGATCGTGCTCGACGAATCGGGCTACACCGGGATGTGGCAGGCCGACCGCTCGCCCGACGCGCCCGGCCGGCTGGAAAACCTGAAGGAACTGGTCGTCGCGATGGCCGCGTTCGAGAACCTCACGGGGTTCCTCGAGCATGTCAGCCTGGTGATGGACAACGCCGCCGACAGCGCCGGCGACATGGTCAATTTGATGACCTTGCACAGCGCCAAGGGGCTCGAATTCGACACCGTGTTCCTGCCGGGCTGGGAGGAAGGCCTGTTTCCCAGCCTGCGCTCGGTCGAGGAGCACGGCCTCAAGGGTCTCGAGGAGGAGCGCCGCCTCGCCTATGTCGGGCTGACCCGCCCCAGACAGCGGGCGCTGGTGTCGTTTGCCGCCAACCGGCGCATCCACGGCCAGTGGCAGAGCGCGGCGCGCTCGCGCTTTGTCGACGAATTGCCGCAGGCGCATGTCGAGATGGTGATGGAAACGGGGCTCGGCGCCGCCCCCGCCTGGGCTGCTTCCACCGACTGGGGCCCCGGCTCCACAGCTGCCCGAAGCGGCGGCTCGGGAGCCGGCTCGGCCGGCTGGGGCGCGGCGTGGGAGAAGGCGCGCGACGCCCGCAACGTCCGCCAGACGCTGCTCGCCCTGTCACCGGCGACGCCATCGCGGGGGCAGGAGGTGCCGCGGGTCGGCGGCTTTGCCGTTGGCGACCGCGTGTTCCACCAGAAATTCGGCTACGGCACCGTCCGCGCCGTCGAGGACAACAAGCTGTCGATCGATTTCGAGCATGCCGGCGACAAGAAAGTGATGGATGCCTTCGTCCAGCGCGCCTGACGCCGCGATCCTTCCGGGACGCCCACCCAATCCGCATTCCTGGCGCAAGCCGGGATCCACGGGCGAGACGGCGAGTTGTTTCCGGCATGGATCCCGGCTTGCGCCGGGAATGCGGAACTAGGGGAATGGCAGGTACTTATCGGCTGGCGGCCACTATTGTCGGGGCCGAGGCGGCGCTGGCGGTTGCCACCGCCCTCGACGAGGTCGCCACTGCCGTCAGCGCCTTCGAGAGCGACGAACGAACGGCACTGTGGCGGGTCGAGGCGTATCCGCCAAAGCCGGTGCTGGACGGCGAGCTCCAGGTGCGGCTGGCGTTGGCGGCGGCGGCCGCCGGCGGGAGGCTGCTGCAACTCGGCGAGGAGCGGCTGCCGGCGCGCGACTGGTTGCAGGAAAACCGCCGCGCCTTTCCGCCGTTGCGTATCGGCCGGTTCTTTATCCACGGATCGCATTGGCGCGGCCGGCCGCCGGCGGGAGCCATCGCGGTCGAGATCGATGCGGCGACCGCCTTCGGCACCGGCGAGCACCAATCGACCCGCGGCGCCCTGCTGGCGCTCGATGCGCTCGCGCCGCGTCTCCGCTTCCGGCGCCCACTCGATGTCGGCACCGGCAGCGGCATCCTGGCGATCGCCGCCGCCAAGCGGCTGCACCGCAAGGTGCTGGCCAGCGACATCGATCCCGAGGCGGTGCGCGTGGCGGCGCACCATGCGCGGCGCAACGGCGTCGCCGGCGATATCCGGGCGATCCGCGCCGCCGGAATTGGCCGCGGCGCGATCGGCCGCCGGCATTACGATCTGGTGCTGGCGAATATTCTGGCCCGGCCGCTGGCGCTGATGGCGCGCGACCTGGCACGGGCCACAGGCCCAAGCGGGCGTATCGTTCTGGCCGGGCTGTTGCAGCGCCAGGAGGCGCAGGTGCTCGCGGCGTACCGGGCACAGCGCCTGGCGCTGCAGCGCCGCTTGGTGATCGACGGCTGGTCGACTTTGATTCTCAGAAAAGGCGCTGACGACACATACTATTGACTCGCCATGCCCGAGCTTGACCCGGCATGACGAATGACGAGTCGAAAAGTTAGCGGCGGCTCCCGGCGAGCGAGCCGCCGAAGGCGCTGGCGGGCCGGGTGAGCGGCGCCGCTTCGATCTGCACCGCTTCCTCGAGGCTCATGACGAAGGCCGGGATCTGCGTGCGGTGGATGCCGATATCGGCAAGCGAGCGATCGTCGAGCGCCATCAATTCGTCGTAGGCGCGCCGCCGCTGCCGCCGGTTGTTGATCGCAGTCCGCGCCGCGACGAAGAGATTGACGAGCGACATGGGAATACACTCCAAACGTGTTTGTGCATCGCACAAATAATCCTTTTCGACGGCCGCGCCATGCATGATGCCGCAACGCCGGCATGCCGTGAGCGGGCTGCTGCGCCTGCATTGCTGCAATGCAACAACGCTCGCCGTCAGGCCGGCGGCGCACTAGATTAGGGACAGTTCGAGAGGAGTATCGGCATGACGGCATCGCTCGCACTGCCCGAACGCGGGCGCCTGGCGCAGCTGCTGCAGGAGGCGCGCTCGCCGCTCGACCCCGACGCCGTCGCGGCGTTGGTGGCCGGCGTGCTGGCGGCGCCGCCCGAGATCGGCGCGGAGTGGCACCGCCTGGTCGCCGATCCGACGCCGCCGGCGCTGGCCGATGCGCTCGAGGACGCGCGCGCCTATCTCGCCGAGGATTACCGCGACGGCCTCAGCCGCGAGGATTTCCTGCGGCTGCCGCGCGCCGCCCGGCTCGCCTTGCTGCGCGAGGAATTGCAGACCCGCCATCTCGACGGGTTCATCGTGCCGCGCGCCGACGAGCACCAGGGCGAATACGTGCCGAGCTGCGGCCAGCGCCTCGCTTGGCTCACCGGCTTCACCGGCTCGGCCGGCCTCGCGGTTGTGCTCAGGGACCGCGCCGCCCTGTTCGTCGACGGCCGCTATACGTTGCAGGCCGCAGCGCAGGTCGATACCGGGCTGTTCGAGATCCATCACCTGATCGACGAGCCCCCGGCCAAGTGGCTGGTGAGCGCCGCTGGCAAGGACATGGTGATCGGCTACGATCCGTGGCTGCACACGCCGCAGGAGGTCGAGCGGCTGCAGCAGGGCGCGCGGCGCGCTGGCGCTTCTCTGAAGCCGGTCGACAACCCGATCGACCATGTCTGGCCGGGCCGGCCGCCGGCGCCGCTGGCGCCGGTGGTGCCGCACCCGGAACGGTTCGCCGGCGAGAGTGCGGCCTCCAAGCGCAGCCGGATCGGCAAGGCGCTGACCGATGAAGGGGTCGCCGGCGCGGTGCTGACGGCGCCGGAATCAATTGCCTGGCTGCTCAACATCCGCGGCGGCGACGTGCCGCACACGCCGCTGCCGTTGTCGTTCGCGATTCTGCGGCAGGACGGCAGCGTCGCGCTGTTCATCGACCGTCGCAAGCTGGCCCCCGGTCTCGACCACCATCTCGGCAACGGGGTGACGATCGAGATGCCGGAGCGGCTCGGCCCGGCACTCGACGCACTGGCGGCATCGGGGGCGCGCGTCCAGGTCGACCCGGTGACCGCGGCGTCATGGATCTTCGACCGCCTGACAGAGGGCGGCGGCAACATCCATCGCGCGCCCGACCCGTGCTTGCTGCCGAAGGCCTGCAAGAATGTCGTCGAGCTAGACGGCACCCGCGCTGCCCACCGCCGCGACGGCGCGGCCGTCAGCCGCTTTCTATGCTGGCTGGCGAGAGAGGCGCCGAAGGGCGGCCTGCGCGAGATCGCCGCCAGCGACCGGCTGGAAGCCTTCCGCCGCGAGGGCGAATTCTTCCGCGATCTGAGCTTCCCGACGATCTCCGGCGCCGGGTCGAACGGCGCCATCGTCCATTACCGCGCGATGCCGGAGACCGAGAAGCTGCTGGAGACCGGCACCCTCTATCTGCTCGATTCCGGCGCGCAGTATCTCGATGGCACGACCGACATCACCCGCACGATCGCGATCGGCACGCCGAGCCCGGAGATGCGCGAGAATTTCACCCGCGTGCTGAAGGGCCACATCGCGCTCGCCACCGCGCGCTTCCCGAAAGGCACCACCGGCACGCAGCTCGACGCGCTGGCCAGGCGCGCCCTGTGGCAGAAGGGGCTCGATTACGACCACGGTACCGGCCACGGCGTCGGCAGCTATCTCGGCGTCCACGAGGGGCCGCAGCGCATCTCGAAGGCGCCCAATGCACAGCCGCTGCTGCCGGGAATGATCGTCTCGAACGAACCGGGCTACTACAAGACCGGCGCCTACGGCATCCGCATCGAGAATTTGGTGGCGGTACAGCAATCGCCCGAGGGCGGCGAGCGTGACATGCTATGCTTCGAGACGCTAAGCTTGGCACCGATCGACCGCAACCTCGTCATGCGCGAATTGCTCGACGCCGAGGACCTGGGCTGGCTCAACGCCTACCACGCGCGGGTGCGCGACACGATCACGCCGCTGGTCGACGCGGAGACCGCGGCATGGCTGGCGGCGGCGACGGCGGCGATCTAGGCCTTGGGTCCCCGCGCAGGCGGGGACCCATTTGGTAGGGAAGGGATTGCCGAACCAAGGGTCCGGGCCTGCGCCGGGACCTAAGCGGAGCGGAGCAGATGACCGTCCAATCCCAGGCGAAGCGGCTGTCGGTGACGCAGATCCGCGGCAAGAAGGGCGGCGACAAGATCGTCTGCCTGACCGCCTACACCGCACCGGTGGCGCGCCTCCTCGATGAAGCGTGCGACCTGCTGTTGGTCGGCGACAGCCTGGCGATGACGATCTACGGCTTCGACAGCACCTTGCCGGTGACGCTCGACATGATGGTCGCGCACGGCGCCGCGGTGGTGCGCGCGACCAGCCATGCGCTGATTACCGTCGACCTGCCGTTCGGCAGCTACCAGGAATCGCCCGAGCAGGCATTCCGGGCGGCGGCGCGGGTGATGGCCACGACCGGCTGCGCCGCGGTCAAGCTGGAAGGCGGCGAGGAGATGGCGGCAACCGTGGATTTCCTGGTGCGGCGCGGCGTGCCGGTGATGGGTCATGTCGGGCTGACACCGCAGGCGGTCAACCAATTGGGCGGCTACCGCTCGCGCGGCCATGCCGCCGCCGAGCGCGACAAGATCCTGCGCGACGGCAACGCGATCGCCGAGGCCGGCGCCTTTTCGCTGGTCATCGAGGGCGTCGCCGAACCGCTGGCGCGCGAATTGACCGAGGCGGTGGCGATCCCGACGATCGGCATCGGCGGCTCGCCCGTCTGCGACGGCCAGATCCTGGTGACCGACGACATGCTGGGCCTGTTCGGCGCCTTCACGCCCCGCTTCGTCAAGCGCTACCGCGAACTCGGTGACGACATCGCCGCCGCCGCCCGCGACTATGCCGAGGAGGTGCGGTCGGGCCAATTCCCGGCCCCCGAGCATACCTATCCGGCCCCGCGCAGGAAATAATCGGACCGCGGGCGTCCCGCCCGCATGCGGCCGAGACGGCCGCGGTACCGTTTCAAGCCGGGACGGGGCCGGGCTTGCCGTCCTCGACGACGAAGCGCTGCAATGTCATGACATCGGCCTTCGGGTCGGTGACGTCGGAGACCGCGCGGAACGCGACCGAAAGGCGCTGCGGCTGCAATTCGGCGCTGACATAGCCGCGCTTGCGGCTGTCGAAGAACTTCACGTGCGGGTTGTCGGGCAGCCACGCGGCAAACATGTCGTAAGGCGGGCCCGGCGAGGTGATCGAGGTGCAGACGAATTCCGAGCCGACGGTTGCCGAGTGCGGGTCGTCGAAATCGAGCTTCAAGTCGTTGGCCCAGAACGAATGGATATCGCCGCCTATCACCACCGGGTTGGCGAGCCGCGTTTCGTGCAGCTGCCCCAACAGCCGGCCGCGGGCGGCGGGAAAGCCGTTCCAGTCCTCGCTCCAATGGGCGATGCGGCCGTCCTTGAGCCGCTCCTTCAGATCCGCCATCAGCTGCTCTTGCGCCAGGATGTTCCATTTCGCTGTAGGGCGGCGAAACTGGCCGTAGAGCCATTCTTCCTGCGCCATCCCGAGATAGGAACGGGCCGGGTCGAGGCGCTCCGGGCAGTCGACGTCGGTCAGCTGCTTCCCGCCGCCCTTGGGCGGCCGGTCGCAGGCGAGGCGAGAGCGGTATTGCCGTCCGTCGACGACATAGAAGCTCGTGAGGTCGCCGAAATCGTGGCGGCCATGGATCATCGCCTTCGGCCCCTGCGGCATCGCCGACAGCGGCAATGGCATGTGCTCCCAGAAGGCGCGGTAGGCGGCGGCGCGCCTTGCGAGAAACGCCTGCGGGTCGGCGAAATCCTGCGACCAGCGGTCGGCGTAGTCGTTCTGCACCTCGTGGTCGTCCCACGTCATAAGACACGGCGCCGCCGCGTGCAACTGCTGCAGGTCGGGGTCGGTGCGGTACTGGGCGTAGCGGTTGCGGTAGGTGCGCAGGTCGGTCACCTCGACGCCGTCGCTGTGCACCCGCACCTTCTTCTTCGCCGGCGCGACATATTCGTAGATGTAGTCGCCGAGAAACAGCACGAGGTCGGGATGCTCCTCGGCGAGATGGCGGTAGGCCGAGAAATAGCCGAACTCGTAATTGGAACACGACGCGAAGCCGAAGCGCAGCCGGTCGAGGCGACCGCCGGCAGCGGGCGCGGTGCGGGTGCGCCCGACCGGGCTCGCCTCCCCGCCGGCGAGAAAGCGGTACCAATAATCGCGCCCCGGCTCGAGCCCAACACACTCGACATGCACGGCATGCGCCGTCTGCGGCATCGCCTCGATGCTGCTGTTGCGCACCACCTGCGTCATCTGCCGGTCGGTCGCGATCTCCCAGGCGACCGGCACCGGCTCGACCGGCATGCCGCCGGGGCGGTCCGGATCGGGCGACAGCGGCTCCGGCGCCAGCCGCGTCCACAAGACGACGCGATCGGGCCCCGGATTGCCGGAGGCGACACCGAGCGCGAAGGGGTTGCCGGAGAAGGCGCGCGCAGGGGCGATGCGGCCTAGAACGAAGACCGCCGCCGGCAGGGCCAGCACCGACCGGCGGCTCAAGCTGCGACGCGGAATCATCGGCGGAGCTTAGCCGGTGAGTCGTGACACTTCACGATACTCCTTCGCGGCCGCCGCCGGGGCGCGCTAAGCTTGCGCAAAACCCGGAGGATACGCTATGCCCGCCGATACCGCTCATCGCCCGACGATTGCCGTCACCCGCCATGCCATCGCCGCCGGGCACTATCTCGCGGCGACCGCCGGATTCGACATATTGCAGGCCGGCGGCAACGCGATCGATGCCGGCGTCGCCGCCGGCATCGCGCTCGGAGTCGTGCAGAGCGACCTCGTCAACTGCGCCGGCGTCGCGCCGATCCTGATCTACCACGCCGCCTCGCGCGAGGTCGTGACGATCGCCGGGCTCGGCTGGTGGCCGAAGGCGCTCGACCCCGAATTCTTCATGCGCGAGCACGGCGGCAAGATCCCGGTCGGCGTCTTGCGCACAGTCGTGCCGGCGGCGCCCGACGCCTGGATTACCGCGCTGCGCCGGTACGGCACGATGAGCTTCGGTGAGGTCGCGGCGGCGGCGACGCGCCTCGCGCGCGACGGGTTCCCGATATACCCGCTGATGGCGGCGAGCCTCGAAAAGCACGCCGAGCGGCATCGGATGTGGCCGTCCTCGGCGGCGGTGTACCTGCCGGATGGCAAGGTGCCGCAGCCGGGGGACATCTTCCGCCAGAGCGATGTCGGCGCCTCGTTGCAATTTATGGCCGACGAGGAGAAGGCGGCGGCGTCCCGCGGCCGCGAGGCCGGGCTCGACGCGGCGCGCGACGCCTTCTACCGCGGCGACATCGCCAAGCAGATCGTCGCGTTCATGAAGGCCGAGGGCGGGCTGCTGTCGGCCGAGGACCTTGCCGAATACCGCTCGCCGGTCGGGCCGGCGGAGCGGCGTCGCTTCGGCGACCTCGACATCTACACCTGCGGCGCCTGGTGCCAGGGGCCGGTATTGCTGCAGACGCTGGCCCTGCTCGAAGGCACTGATTTGAACGCGCTCGGCCATAACAGCGCCGATTACGTGCACCAGCTGACCGAGGCCTTGAAGCTCGCCTTCGCCGACCGCGAGGCCTATTACACCGACCCCGCGACCGGAGAGGTGCCGCTCGCGACATTGATCTCGCCGGAATACGCCACTGAACGGCGCAAGCACATCCGGCCGGACCAGGCGTGGCCGGAAATGCCGCCGGCCGGCGAGGTGAACGGCGGCGGCGAGGTCGGCTTTGGCGGTCTGCGACCGAGCGCGCCGAACCCGTTCCCCGAGCCCGACACCTCCTATGTCTGCGCCGTCGACCGCTGGGGCAACGTCTTCTCGGCGACGCCGAGCGACGGTTCCTACGGTTCGCCGGTGGTGCCGGGGGTCGGGTTCATCCCGTCCAACCGCGGCTCGCAGTCGCGCCCCGACCCGCGCCACCCCGCCGGCGTCGCGCCCGGCAAGAGGCCGCGCCTTACGCCCAACCCGGCGCTGGCGATCCGCGGCAACGGCGCCGAGTTTCTGCCGTTCGGCACGCCCGGCGGCGACGTGCAGACGCAGGCGATGCTGCAGGTCCTCTTCAACGTCTTTGTCCACGACCAGGACGTGCAGGGCGCGATCGAGGCGCCGCGCTTCGCCAGCTACTCCTACCCCTCGTCGTTTGCGCCCTACGACTACTACCCGGGCCGGCTCAGCATCGAGGGCCGCTTCCCGGCGGCGGTGATCGACGATCTGGCCCGGCGCGGCCACAAGATCGACCGCTGGCCCGAATGGAACTGGCTCGCAGGCGCCGTCTGCGCGATCCGC
This sequence comes from Thiohalocapsa sp., assembly GCA_050257895.1. Taxonomy (GTDB): domain Bacteria; phylum Pseudomonadota; class Alphaproteobacteria; order ATCC43930; family CGMCC-115725; genus DATARH01. The sequence goes on along the minus strand of JBLMXS010000028.1, from coordinate 204 downwards.
AGCAACCCCGCGCGCGGCCTCCTCGAAGCCGGCGCCGACCCGAGGCGCGCCGCTTACGCGCTCGGGTGGTGATCAGCCGAGGGTGCTGACGTCGTCGGGGTTGACGAGGTCGGGGACGGTCCAGCCCTGGAGGTCGTATTCGGCCATGCAGCTGTCGGCGAAGGCCTTCCACTCGGCCGCCTGACCGCTTGCGTTGGCGCCGAG
>JBLMXS010000027.1:0-4533 GCA_050257895.1 Thiohalocapsa sp. | reverse complement strand
GCGTCTGCTGACGGTGGCGCCAAACGGCTGGGTGTTCCACGAAGCCGAGAACGTTTCGGGCTTCGCCAAGGGAATGGGCGCCATCAAGTTCGACCTCAGCCGACGTCATAGCTCGATGGCGAATATCGCGTGGAACCAGAACGGCCTCGCCCACAGTTACGACGAGTACAAGCAGAAATTCGGCCGGCCATAGCCGATCCGTAGCCGATCCGCAGCCGGAGCGCGACGATGAGCCTCCCCGAGCCGAGCCTCCTCGAAGGCGTGCTGCGGCGCGATCGGCTGCTTGTCGTCGCCGGCCTCGTCGTGGTCGTGGCGCTGGCCTGGGCCTGGATCCTCGCCGGCGCCGGCGTCGGCATGAGCCCGCTGACGGTATTGCGCGAGCCGGAGATGCCGTCGATGCCGGGCATGGCCGGCATGGTGATGCGGCCGGCGGTGTGGACGCCCGCCTACGCGCTGCTGATGTTTTTAATGTGGTGGGTGATGATGGCGGCGATGATGCTGCCGAGCGCGACGCCGATGCTGCTCCTCTATGCCCGCATCAGCCGCGGCGAGCGAGCCGCCGGCCGGCCCTATGTCTCGACCGGCATCTTTGCCGCCGGCTACCTCGCGGCCTGGGGCTTCTTCAGTCTCCTCGCCGTGCTGTTGCAGTGGGGGCTGGAGCGGCTGGGGCTGTTGTCGCCGATGATGGTCACGACGAGCCTGCTGCTCGGCGCCGTGATCCTGCTTGCCGCCGGCATCTGGCAGCTGACGCCGCTCAAGACGATCTGCCTGCGCCAATGCCGCTCGCCGATCGGTTTCTTGAGCCAGAGCTGGCGGCCCGGGGCCCGCGGCGCCTTTCTCATGGGGCTGGAACACGGCGCCTACTGCCTCGGCTGCTGCTGGTTCCTGATGGCGCTGCTGTTTTTCGGCGGCGTCATGAACCTGTTCTGGATCGCCGGGCTGGCGGTCTTTGTCCTGCTGGAGAAGATCCTGCCCTACGGCCACTGGCTGGCGGGCGCCGCCGGCATTGTCGCGATCGCCTGGGGGGCGGTGCTGCTGTTGCGCGCCGCGGGAGCGGCGTAATGCGCCTGCGGAGTTGGCGCTCGCGCGCCGATTGACGCAGGGCGCCGGTTCCGCCATTTCTTCACCGGCAACAACGGTCCTATAGCGACGGGAGAAACGCAATGCCTGCCACGGCGATGAACCATTTCACGGTGTTGAGCGACGACCTCGAGGCGACGCGCGAGTTCTATTGCGATTTCCTCGGCGGCTTCAAGGTGGGGTGGCGACCGCCGTTCCAGTTCCCCGGCTGGTGGCTCTATTCCGGCGACACGCCGATCCTGCACGTCATCCACCGCGAGCAGCTGCCGGAAGGCGATCGCGCCGGCGTGCTCGACCATATGGCATTCAGCGCCGAGGACCTTCCCGGCACCGTCGAAAAGCTGAAGAGCCGCAAGATCCCTTACGAACTGCGGCGGCTGGCCGGCGGCGGCATCTGGCAGCTGTTCTTCAACGATCCGTGCGGCGCCAAAGTCGAGTTCGACTTCCACAAGGACGAGCCGGCCCCGGCCGGCCACGCGGAAGCCTGACCCCGCACGTCCCGTCCTAGCTCGTCATGGCCGGGCTTGACCCGGCCATCCATATCCACCGCCTGAGCGGTTGGGCGCGGATGGCCGGATCAAGTCCGGGCATGACGACGGGTATCTTGCTGCCGCGTATGCAGCCTCAGCCGCGCGCCAGCGCGTAGACCTGCGTGCCGCCCGGCGGTGAGGGCAGCGCCGACCAGCTCTCGCCGCCATCCTCGCTGGTCCATACCTCGCCGCCGTTGGTGGCGCATGACAGGCACGATGGCCGGCGCTTGTCGAAGGCGAGCTTGAACATCGTGTGCGGCACCGGCTGGCCGATCTCGACGCGGGTCCAGCTGTCGCCGCCGTCGCGGCTGTGCAAGAGCGTGCCGGCGTCGCTCTGGAAGCCGGCGCCGGCGGCGCACCACAGATGCCGCGGGTTGCCCGGCACCTCCTTGATGTCGCGGCAATAGATGTGCCCTTTCGGGTTCATCGGGTCGAGCGGCACCGGCCGCCAGTGGTCGCCGCCATCATCGCTGCGGAACATGCCGGCGCGCGCGATGCCGAGCACGGTCCCGGGCCGCCAGCGGCTCGCCAAAACGCCATGCATGTCGACGTAGTCGTCGTTGAGGTACTGGCCGTGGCTAAGGTTTTCCCAATGCTCGCCGCCGTCCACTGAGCGGATCGTGCCGCCGACCTCGATCGCCCCGTAAAGGTGGTCGGGCTCATTGGCGCTGGCGTCGAGCATCAGGACGCGCTTCGCCGGGTTGGCGCCGGGCGCGGTGGTGATCTCCGGGAAGCGCACGCTGACCGGCAGCCGGGTCCAGCGCTCGCCGCCGTCGTCGCTACGGTAGATCTCGCAATTCTCGCAGCCGACGAGGATCACGTCGGGGTCGTGCGGGTGAAACAGCAGCGACCACACCGGCAGCCCGTGGTCGGGCATCGCGATCTTCTCCCAGTGCTCGCCGCGATCGGCGCTGCGATAGAGCCCGTCCTGCAGGCCGGCATAAAGGATCTCCGGCCGCTCCGGATGCACCGCCAGCGCCCGCACCGCCGGTGCTTCCGGCAATCCGCGTTCGATGCGCTGCCACTCGCCGTCGCCGTCCGCCATGCGAAACAGCCCCGAGTGCACGACGCGGCCGCGCCCGGTCTCGCCGGCCAGCCCGAGATACAGATAGGATTGTTGGTCCGCCATGACGTCCTCCCGCTGTGTTTGTCGTCGAGCTTGGCAACTCCCGCGAGCTTCGGCAAGGCTTACCCCGGCACTTGGCGAGAAGCGATATGGACCGCACCATCGGACAAGACGAGCGCATCGCGATGGGGAGCCGCAACCGGCTGAAGCTCGGGCTGTTCGGCGCCAACTGCTCGTCCGGGCGGGCGGTGACGACGGTGCCGGAGCGCTGGTCGGGGAGCTGGGCCGATTGCCTCCGGCTGGCGCAGATGGCGGACGCGGCCGGCATCGAGTTCATGCTGCCGATCGGCCGCTGGAAGGGCTATGGCGGCGACACCGACTACCAGGGCGCGACGTTCGAGACCGTGAGCTGGGCGTGCGGCCTGTTGGCGGCGACACGGCGTCTGACCGTGTTCGGCACCGTGCATGCGCCGCTGATTGCGCCGCTCGTCGCGGCCAAGGAGTTCGTCACCGCCGACCATATCGGCGAGGGCCGCTTCGGGCTCAATGTCGTCTGCGGCTGGAACGAGGGCGAATTCGAGATGTTCGGCGCGACGCTGCGCGACCACGAGAGCCGCTACGACTACGCGCAGGAATGGCTCGACATCGTCAAGCGGGCGTGGTCAGGCGAGGAGGATTTCGATGTCGCCAGCCGCTTCTTCCAGCTGCGCAAGGTGCGCGCCAAACCGAAGCCGTTCGGCGGCTCGCGGCCGGTGATCATGAACGCCGGCGCCTCGCCGACCGGGCAGGCCTTCGCAATCCGCAACTGCGACGCCTTGTTCTGCAACGTCTCGCACGGCCTGTCTTTCGACGAGACGACGGCGCATGTCGCCCGGGTGCGCGAGGCGGCGCGGGCGCGGCGGCGCGAGATCGGTGTCTACACGGTCGGCGTCGTCACCTGCCGCCCAACCGCGCGCGAGGCCGAGGAATACTGGCGTCACGCGATCGTCGACAACGCCGACTGGGCCGCCGTCGACAACATCCTGGCGATGCGCAACATCACGCTCGAGACGCACGGAGCGGCGGAGTTCGCGCGGCTGCGCAACCATCAGGCCAACGGCATGGGCGGGCTGCCCTTGGTCGGCGATGCCGACACGGTGGCGACGGCGCTGGCGGAGCTGGCGGCGGCCGGCCTCACCGGCATCGCAATCTCGTTCGTCAACTACCTCGCCGAGCTGCCCTATTTCTGCGACGAGGTGCTGCCGCGGCTGGCGCGAATGGGACTGCGGGGGGAGGCGATAGCGTGAACGTCTACGTCGCAAATTTCGGCCGGGAGAATTGGGCATGGCCTGATTGTCTCGCTCGAAGAACAATTGCCATCACCGAAGACGTATCGCTTTACCCGTATTCGGGAACGGCAGGACCGTGCTGGATATATTCGTGAGGCACAGTTGCGGTTCAAATTGCCCAATGGCGAACCGATACCGGACCGGGTCGCGTCTCGGTGGTTCAATCTCCACAGCATTTTTCGTCAAACAGCTAATGATATTTGGATACATAGAGTAGGGGATGAATTGTGGTGGACAATATCGAGCAATAGGACGCCATCCGATGAGGTAATTGACGATCCCAACCCGCGTCACGCAGATCGAAGGATGCATATTTTTCATAAACAGTGCGCGAATTGGTCCAACCGAAACCAAAGCAACGTGTTGCTGAAGTGGCAGCGAATTCATCCCAAAGCCCGAAAATTTCTCGCGAAGCCGAGCACTTTTCAGGAGCTTTCTCCGGACAATTCCGCTTACGCACGGGCGTTGATAAAGGGCGATCCGCTATCGGAATGGCACGACCGGCCAGATTGGCAACGAGAGGCGCGGC
>JBLMXS010000026.1:0-8111 GCA_050257895.1 Thiohalocapsa sp. | reverse complement strand
ACCGCGGCTCGCAATCGCGTCCCGATCCGCGCCATCCGGCCGGCGTCGCGCCCGGCAAGCGGCCGCGCCTGACGCCCAACCCGGCGCTGGCGATTCGCGGCGACGGCGCCGAGTTGCTGCCGTTCGGCACCCCCGGCGGCGACGTCCAGACGCAGGCGATGCTGCAGGTGCTGCTCAACATCTTCGTGCACGGCATGGACGTGCAGAGCGCAATCGAGGCGCCGCGCTTCGCTAGCTACAGCTACCCCTCCTCGTTCGCGCCCTACGACTACTACCCTGGCCGGCTCAACATCGAGGGCCGCTTTCCGGAGGCGGTGACCGCCGAGCTGACGCGGCGCGGCCACAAGGTGGAGCGCTGGCCCGACTGGATCTGGTTGGCCGGCGCGGTCTGCGCGATCCGCAGCAACCCCGTCCGCGGCCTGATCGAAGCCGGCGCCGACCCCAGACGCGCGGCGTACGCGCTGGGGTGGTAATCAAGATCAACAAACGCCGTCATTGCGAGCGCAGCGAAGCAATCTCGTGCCCCAGACGCACCGGCCATCGGGATTGCTTCGTCGCTTCGCTCCTCGCAATGACGATAGGGATCACCGCCGCTCCTCTTTGGGGTACGGCGTGCCGTCGGTGTGCAGATAGCGGCTGCCGGTCGCCATCAGGTCGATGCCGGGGTAATAGGCCGCTTCGCCCGCAATGCGGCTGCCGATCTCGAGCACCGTGGCGTCGGCGGCGCTGCGGTTCTGCAGGCAGTGGCCGTTCTTGTCGCCGGCCTTGAAGCCGGCGCAGTCGCCTGCTTTCAGGATCTCGTCGCCGTCATCGGTGACCAGTACCACCTCGCCCGACAGCACGTAGACGAATTCGTCGCCGCCGGTGTGCCAATGGCGCTGGCTCGACCACGCACCGGCCGGCAGGCGCAACAGATTGACGCCGTATTGCGTCAGCCCGGCGGCGTCGCCGAGCCGCTTGCGCTCGCGTGTGCGGCAGGGCTCGTCGTAAGGCGATGGATAGAGCGTGCCGGTGATGGCCGGCAATGCCGCGATGTCGATGCGCTTGGCCATTCCTCCAGCTTCCTCTCGATCGGTCGATGCTACTCGCGCGCCTTGGTGTAGGGGTAGACCAGTTCGCCGGTCTTGAACTTCGACGGCAACAGGATCGACACCGTCTTCGGCTCGCGGAACTGCTCGACCCCGTGCCCCTTGATGCCGTGGTACTGCACCCAGATCGGGCGCGCCTCCGTCCACTCCCCCTCGGGGCCGAAGGCGATGTCGCCGACGACGGTCTGGAACGGGTGGCTGTGCATGTATTGCGCGAGCTTTTCCTCGTCGAGGCTGCCGACCGCCTTGACCGCGTCGCCCAGCACCTGCAGCTCGGCATAGGCGAAGGGCGGCAGGAAATAGCCGAGCGGATCGACCCCCTCAGCGCCGGCCTTCGCCTGGTATTCCTTGATGAAATCCATGACGCCGGGGAACTGCATCGTCTTCACCGGCTCCCACAGTTCGATATTGACGACGCCATTGGCGGCCTCGGCGACCTGCGTCTTGATCGCCGCGGCCGCCAGTCCGGCGAGTCCGCCTCCGAGCATCCTGGTGTCCAGGCCGATCTCGCTCACCGCCCTGAGAAAGCCGACCGTGTCGGAGGGATAGGAGGCGAGGTAGACGAGGTCCGGGTGCAGCGCTGCGATCGCCCGCACAATCGGCGTGAAGTCGATCGTGTTGGGCGGATAGGCGCGATCATAGACGATGTTGAGGCCGGCAGCCTTGCCGTGATTGCGCGCACTGTCGGTGGCTTTGCGCTGGAATTCCGCGTCGGCGCCGACGATCGCCAGCGTCTTCGGCTTGGGATTCTGCGCCATCGCGAGATCGAAGTAGCCGGCGGCGAAGGTCTTCACCGGCTCGGGGCCGAACGGCAGCATCGAGAAATATTTCGGGTAGTGGAACTGGTCGTTGGCACCCAGCGCGAACAGGCCGAAGAACAGCCGCTTGTGCTGGATCGCCACCGGCATCGCCGGCACCACCAGGTTGGTGCCGTAGCTCGACACCAACAGGTCGACCTTGTCGATGTCGATCAGCTTCGTGTAGATCCCCGGCACCAATGCCGGGTTGCTCTGGTCGTCGTAATAGACGAGCTTGACCGGTCGCCCGAGCAGTCCGCCCTTGGCGTTGATCTCCGCTTCCCAAATCTTGAAGGCGAGGAGCCCGGTCTTGCCGACGACGGCAAAAGGTCCGGTCAATTCCATGCTGAGGCCGATCTTGATCGGCTCCTTGTCGGCGACGTCGGCGGCGCGCGCCGCGACGTTACTGCAAAACAGTACCGCCGCCGCGGCGACGGCGAGCGCAGCATTTCGCAGATGCCTCATGAGCTTCCCCTCCCGGCGGCCGGCTTTTGCCTTGACCGACGCCGGCGGCGAGAGTAGCGGGGCACCACGCTGCCGGTAAAGCAAAGGACGCCGCCGATGCCCAAGTTCGCCGCCAATCTCAGCATGATGTTCCAGGACATCGGCTTTCTCGAGCGGTTCGATGCGGCGGCGCGGGCCGGCTTCAAGGGCGTCGAATTCCTCTTTCCCTACGACCATCCGCCGGAGGCGGTGGCGGCCGCCCTCGAAAAGAACCGGCTGGCGCTGACGCTGTTCAACACGGTGCCGGGCGACTGGGCCGGCGGCGAGCGCGGGCTGGCCGCGTTGCCGGGGCGCGAGCAGGAATTCCGCGACGGCGTCGACAAGGCGATCGTCTACGCCCGGGCCACCAAGTGCCCGCTGCTGCACACGATGGCCGGGCTGTGGCCGGAGGGTCATGACAAGGCCGAGGGCGAGCGCGTCTATATCGCCAATCTGCGCTGGGCGGCCGACCGTGCCGCCGCCGCCGCCCTCACCGCCGTCATCGAGCCGATCAACACCCGCGACATCCCGGGCTACTTCCTCAATTACACCGCGCAGGCGATGCGCATCATCGAGGCGGTCGGGCGGCCCAACCTCAAGTTGCAGCTCGACCTCTATCATGTGCAGATCATGGAGGGCGATCTCGCTACCCGTATCCGCGCGCTGGCTGGGCATTACCCGCATGTCCAGATCGCCGGCAATCCGGGCCGCAACGAGCCCGATATTGGCGAGATCCACTATCCTTACCTGTTCGACCTCCTCGACGAGATCGGCTACGAGGGCTGGATCGGCTGCGAATACCGGCCGCGGGGCGACACCGTCACCGGCCTCGGTTGGGCGAAGCGCTACGGCATCGGCTGATCGATCGTCATCGTCATTGCGAGCGAAGCGAAGCAATCTGGTTCCGGGCCGCCAGCGAGATTGTTTCGTCGCTGCGCTCCTCGCAATGACAGTACTGGTGGAGAAACTGCGATGCGCATCGTGATCACCGGCGGCTGCGGCTTCCTCGGACGGCGGATGGCGATGCGGCTGCTCGACCGGGGAAGCCCCATCGGCGCCGTCGACGAGCTGGTGCTGTTCGACAATGCGCCGCCGGCGCTGCCGTTGCCCGAGGATCGCCGTCTCGCCCTGGTCACCGGCGACATCGCCGATCGGGACACGGTCGGCCGGCTCATCGCTCCCGGCACCGACGCGGTGTTCCATCTCGCGGCGATCGTCAGCGGCCAGGCCGAGGCCGACACCGATCTCGGCTACCGCGTCAACCTCGACGGCACCCGCACCGTGCTCGACGCCTGCCGCGCTCTTGGGACTGCCCCGAAGCTGGTCTTCGCCAGCTCGCTCGCGGTCTACGGCGGCGCCCTGCCGCCGCTCGTCGGCGACGACACGCCGCTGACCCCGCAAAGCTCCTACGGCACGCAAAAGGCGATCGGCGAACTGCTAATCAACGACTACAGCCGCAAGGGCTTTGTCGACGGGCGGGCCTTGCGCCTGCCGACGGTGGTGGTGCGGCCGGGCCTGCCGAACCGCGCCGCCTCGACCTTCGCTTCGTCGATGATCCGCGAGCCGCTCTGCGGCCATGACGCCGTTTGCCCGGTCTCGCCGGACACGGTGATGGCGCTGGCCTCGCCCCGCCGCATCGTCGAGGGGCTGGTGCACGCGCTCGGCATCCCCGCCGCCGCCTTCGGCGCCAGCCGCTCGCTGCAATTGCCGGGCTTCTCGGTGTCGGTCGGCGCGATGGCGGAGGCGGTGCGGCGCGCCGCCGGCGAGGCCGCCTATGCGCGGATCCGGTGGCAGCCCGATGCGGCGGTGCAGGCGATCGTTGGCAGCTGGCCGCCCACCCTCGCCGCACCGCGCGCCGAGGCCCTCGGCTTCACCCGCGACCATGACATCGACGAGGTCGTAGAAGCCTTCATCGAAGACGACCTGGCCATGCAGCGCCAGCTGCTCCGGTGAGATGACGGTGCGAGGCCGGCCGCCGTTCCTGCCGCCAGCGGACGCACGCTTGCCTGGTTTTCCTAACCGCCTGAATTGTGCGGCCGAAAACGCTGCGCGGCGATGGACAGCGGCCCCTGTTAGGCCGCATATGCGGACGCAGGGCGGTGCCGACCGTGGAGAGCCGGAATGAGCAGGACCCTCACGCTGTGGTGTGGCTTGATTATTCTGGCCCTGGTGAGCGCGGCGGCGGCGCTGGCCGAGCCGCGGCCGGTGGTGGTGGAGCTATTCACCTCGCAAGGTTGCTCGTCGTGCCCGCCGGCGGATGCGCTGCTCGGCGAGCTCGCGCGCCAGCAGGGCGTCATCGCCCTCGGCTTCCACATCAGCTATTGGGATCGGCTCGGCTGGAAGGACCCGCTGTCGAGCGAGGCGGCGACCGAGCGCCAGAAGCGCTACGCCCGCGTCCTCGGTAATGGCCAGATCTACACGCCGCAGATCGTCGTCGACGGCACTAGCGAGATGGTCGGCTCGGACCGCATCGCGGTGCAGGCGGCGCTGCACCGTGCCGGCGAAAACAGTACGCCTGCCGTGGCGCCGGTGCGCTTTGCGGCGGACCGGCGCTCGCTGAAGGTCGGCGGCGGCAATGGCCATGGCGAGATCGTGCTGGTGCGCTTTGCGACGCGGCGCCTGACCGATATCGGCGGCGGCGAGAATAGCGGCCGCGTCGCGACCGATGTCAACGGCGTCGAGAGCATCACGCGGCTCGGCATGTGGGACGGCACGGCGCGCGATGTGGCGATCGAGCCGCCGGCGGCGGGCGAGGGCGTCGCGGTGCTGATCCAGGCGCCGGACGGGCGGATGCTCGGCGCCGCGATGGCGGTCGGCCCCACTTGAGGCCGGCTTGAAGCCCACCTAAAGCGCAAGTTCCCGGAAGCGCCGGGTTTGCGCCGCCATCCCGGGCGTGGCACCTTGAGTGCCGCAAAGGACGTGGCGGAGCGGCGGCATGGCGGGACGGCTCGAAGGCAAGCGGGCGCTGGTGACGGCAGCGGCGCAAGGGATCGGACGGGCCACGGCGCTGGCCTTTGCCGCCGAGGGGGCGAGCGTGCTTGCCACCGACGTCGCCGAGGACAAGGTCGCCGACCTCGCCGAAGCCTTTATCGCCACGCGCCGCCTCGACGTCACCGACCCTGAGGCGATCACGGCCCTGGCCGACGAATTGCCGCCGGTCGACATCCTGTTCAACTGCGCGGGGTTTGTGCATCACGGCACGATCCTCGACGTCCTGCCCGACGACTGGGATTTCTCGTTCGAGCTCAACGTCCGCTCGATGTACCTGATGATCCGCGCCTTTTTGCCGAAGATGCTGGAGCATGCCGAGCATACCGAGCATGGCCAACGCGGCGGCGCCTCGATCATCAACATGGCCTCGACCGTGTCCTCGATCAAAGGCGCCCCCAACCGCTGCGTCTACGGCGCCACCAAGGCGGCGATCATCGGGCTGACCAAGGCCGTCGCCGCCGATTTCATCACCAGCGGCATCCGCTGCAACGCGATCTGTCCGGGGACAATCGCGACGCCGTCGCTCGACGAGCGCATCGCCGTGCAGGGCGTGCTGCTGCCCGGCGGCACCGAGGCGGCAAGGCGCGCCTTCGTCGAGCGCCAGCCGCTGGGCCGCCTCGGGACGCCGGAAGAGGTGGCGGCCTTGGCGGTCTACCTCGCCTCCGACGAGTCGTCGTTCACGACAGGCGCCATTCACATCATCGACGGCGGGTTCACGCTCTGACGACAGGCTTCGGAGACGACTGCGGTGAGCGCCGGCATCTGGGCCGTGATCCCGGTCAAGGACACCCTCCATGCCAAGACGCGGCTGGCGCCGGCGCTGCCGCCGGCGCTGCGGCAAGAGCTCGCCTTGGCGATGCTCGAGGACGTGCTGCAGGCGGTCGCCGCCTCCCCTGCCCTCGCCGGCCGGCTGCTCGTCACGACCGACCCGGCGGCGCTCGCGCTCGCCGCTCGGTACGGCTTTATCGCGACCGGCGACGGCGCCGACGACGGACATACCGGCGCCGTCATGGCGGCGGCGCAACGCCTGGCCACCGAGGGCCGTGCCGGCATGCTGACGCTGCCGGGCGATATTCCGCTGGTGACCACCGCCGAGATCGAGCGGCTGCTGGCGGCGCATCGCCCGGCGCCGTCGTTCACGATCGCGCCGTCGCATGACGAACTCGGCTCCAACGCCATCGTCATGTCGCCGCCTGACGCGGTGCCGTTGCGCTTCGGCGACGACAGTTTCCGCCCGCATCTCGCCGCCGCCGCGGCATGCGGCATCGCGCCGTGCGTGCTGCACCTGCCCGGGATCGCGTTGGATATCGACAATCCGGCCGATCTCGCCCATCTTGCGCGCCTCGGATCGCGCACGCGAGCGGGCCTGTGGCTCGCGCAACACGGCAGCGTGCCCGACCGGCCCTAGGGGTTGCTGTGCGCCCCGCCAGCAGACACGAACAAGCCGTCGTGCCCGCGCAAGCGGGCATCCAGGGACACGGCTGAGCGGTTGCCTGGATTCCCGCTGGCGCGGGAGTGACGCGTGGAGGGTGTAACGTGGCGACAGCAATCACACGCATCATCGATCGCGCCGCAACGGGCGAGCGCCTCGCCGAGGCGGAGGCCCTGGCGCTTGCCGAGGCGTACGACCTCGCAGCGCTGACGGCGGCCGCGGCGGCGTTGCGCGACACGGCGCACGGCCCGCTCGTCTCCTACTCGCGCAAAGTGTTCATCCCGCTGACGCAATTGTGCCGCGACGTGTGCCATTACTGCACCTTCGCGCACCCGCCACGGCGCGGCGAGGCGGCCTATCTCGACCGCGATCAGGTGCTGGCGATCGCCCGCGCCGGCGCCAAGGCCGGCTGCAAGGAGGCGCTGTTCACGCTCGGCGACAAGCCGGAACTGCGCTACCGGGCGGCGCGCGAGCAGCTGGCCGCGCTCGGCCACAAGACGACGCTCTCCTATCTCGCCGAGATGGCGGCATTGGTGCTGAAGGAGACCGGCCTCCTGCCGCATCTCAATCCCGGGATCATGAGCCGCGAGGAGACGCAACGGCTGCGCGCCGTCTCGGTGTCGCAGGGGATCATGCTGGAGAGCGCTGCCGAGCGGCTGTCGGCGCGTGGCGGTCCGCATTTCGGCTCGCCCGACAAATTGCCGTCGCGTCGGCTGGCGGCGATGGCGGCGGCCGGCGAGGCGGCGGTGCCGTTCACCTCGGGCATCCTGATCGGCATCGGCGAAACCCGCCGCGAGCGCATCGAGGCATTGCTCGCGTTGCGCGGCTTGGATGAGCGCTACGGTCACATCCAGGAAATCATCATCCAGAATTTCCGTGCCAAGCCGGGCACCCGCATGGCAACGGCGGCCGAGCCCGACCTCGCCGACCACCTGTGGACGATCGCCGTCGCGCGTCTCGTGTTAGGCGCGGCGATGAATATCCAGGCGCCGCCCAATCTGATGCCGTCCGGCATCGCCGAGATGGTCGCCGCCGGGATCAACGATTGGGGCGGCGTCTCGCCCGTCACCCCGGACCACGTCAACCCTGAAGCGCCGTGGCCGCATCTCGACGATCTGGCTGCGCGCACCGCCGCCGCCGGCAAGGTGCTGGTTGAACGGTTGGCGATCTATCCGGCTTATGCGCAGGACCCGGCCCGCTGGCTCGACCCGAAACTGCGCACGCCCGTCCTGCGGATGGTCGACGGCCAGGGGCTGGCGCGATCCGATGCCTGGACCCCTGGCGCCGGCACCGCGCCGCCGCAAGAGCCCCCCACCCCGG
>JBLMXS010000025.1:0-2881 GCA_050257895.1 Thiohalocapsa sp. | reverse complement strand
AAACGCAGATGCGCGATCCTAGGCCGCCGTCATGTACCGGCGGTACCAAAATCGCGCGCCATGGCGCAGGCCGCATCGGGCCTTCAGCTGTGCCATGGCGGCAATCTATCGGCCGGCCCGCGACAAGGCAAGCGGTTTGCTGGCGGTTCTGGAGGCGCCTTGCAGCCCTCCCGGCTTCGGCATAGATGATGCTCCGACCGCCGGCCGCAACTGGCTGTGGAGCCGATCGCCATGAAGGAGAGCTTGTTCGAGACCGGCCGCCCCTCGCCGTCGGCAATAGCGAAGGGCGCGGCTGCCGTCGCGCTGGCGCTCGCGGCTTTCTGTCCCGGCACGAGCGCCGCGGCGGAGATCGCCGCGCATCGCGCGCTCTATTCGATGAGCCTGGGGCGCGCCGGCGGCGACGCCGGCGTCACCGCCGCCAGCGGCACGATGGCCTATCAATGGGGCGAGACCTGCGACGGCTGGACCGTCGAGCAGCGCTATCGGCTGAAAATGGGCTACGCCGAGTCGCCCGATGTCAGCATCACCTCCAATTTCGTCACCTGGGAAGCCAAGGACGGGCTGCGCTATCACTTCAACCAGAAGGAGACGCGCAACACCGAGGAGAACGACGAGATCCGCGGCACCGCCAAGCTCGACGCGCCCGGGCAGGGCGGCGTCGCCGAGTTCGAGAAGCCGGAGGGCAAGAGCTTCAAGCTGCCGCCCGGCACGATGTTTCCGAGCGCCCATACTATCTCGCTGATCGACAGCGCCAAGGCCGGCGAGAACTTCATCGCCAAGCACATTTTCGATGGCGCGACGGTCGAGAACGCGGTGCTGGTGTCGGCCGTGATCGGCCCGAAGATCGAGCCGGACGCCGAGGCGGCGAAGAAGAGCCCGCTGTTGAACCGGCCCGGCTGGCGCGTGCGGCTGGCGTTCTTCCCGGCCGACCCGAAGGCGGAGAAGCCGGATTACGAACTCGGCATGCTGCTGCTCGACAACGGCGTCTCGCGCGACATGGTGATCGATTACGGCGACTATGCGATCCACGCCAAGCTCGAAGACATCGAGGCCCTGCCCAAGCCGAAGTGCTGATCGGCTGAAAGGCCCCGAAGAGCCCACGTAGGGCCTCAACTCAACGGCTTGGCGAGGCGGCCGGCGAGGTCCTGGATGAATTGCCAGGCGACGCGGCCGGAGCGGCCGCCGCGGGTGATCGACCACTCGTTCGCCTCGGCCCGCAGCTGCTCCGGCGGCAGATCGAGGCCGAAATGCCGGGCGTAGCCGGCGACGATCGCCTGATAGGTGTCCTGGTCGACATTGTGGAAGCCCAGCCACAGCCCGAAGCGGTCGGACAGCGACACCTTCTCCTCGACCGCTTCGGCCGGGTTGATCGCGGTCGAGCGCTCGTTCTCGATCATGTCGCGCGGCATCAGGTGACGCCGGTTGGAGGTCGCATAGAGCACGACGTTGGCCGGCCGGCCCTCGATGCCGCCCTCCAGCACCGCCTTCAGCGACTTGTAGCTGGTGTCATCGTGGTCGAACGACAGGTCGTCGCAGAACAGGACGCAGCGGCGCGTTGTCTGGCGCACGATCGCGAGCAGCCGCGGCAGGCTGGGGATGTCCTCGCGGTGGATCTCGACGAGCGCCAGCGAGTCGGGCCGCGCCTCGTTGACGGCGGCGTGCACCGCCTTTACCAGCGCGCTCTTGCCGGTGCCGCGCGCCCCCCAGAGCAGCACGTTGTTGGCCGGCAGGCCGGCGGCGAAGCGTTCGGTGTTGGCGTAGAGGATGTCGCGCACCCGGTCGATCCCGCGGAGCAGCCCCAGCGGCACCCGGTTGACGCTGCGTACCGGCTCCAGCCACTCGCGGTCGGCATGCCAGACAAAGGCGTCGGCGGCGCTCAGGTCGCTGACCGCAGCGGTCTCTGGCGCCAGCCGCTCGAGCGCGTCGGCGATGCGCTGCAGCAACGGCAAAAGCGGGGGCTCGGCAAGGTCGCGGGTCGGCATCTCGAACACGGCTGGGAGGACGAGGGGGGCGGACGCTAGCACAACGAAGCGGCCGCGGAAAACGCGGGAAGTGCCCGCGTCTGCTCAGTGCAGCGCCATTGCCCTTTATCCGACCATCGCGTACCAATGCCCGATATCGGCCGGCGCGGCGCCAAGCCGCTCGCGCCGCCGCGCCGCTTGCCCGCGATGCCGCGGCGCACCATTTCGAGGCAATGTCAATGCTGATTTCGCCGGCCTATGCCCAAACCAGTGGTCTGATGGACCAGAGCGCGCTGGTGCAGTTCCTGCCGCTCGTCCTGATCTTCATTGTCTTCTACTTCCTGTTGATCCGGCCGCAGCAGAAAAAGCAGAAGGAACACCGGACGATGCTCGATGCGCTGCGGCGCGGCGACCGCGTCGTCACCGGCGGCGGCATTCTCGGCACCGTCAATCGCGTCGTGAACGAGAACGAGGTGGATGTCGACATCGCCTCGAACGTGCGCGTGCGCATCCTGCGCAGCACGATCTCGAGCGTGCTGGCAAAGCCCGACCCGGCGGCCGCCCGCGAGGCGGCGCGCGATCGCGACCGCGAGGCCGCCAAGGAGACGGCCAAGGAGAAGGAACCGGCCAAGCGCGAGGCCAACAAGGTTTAGGCCAGGGCTGTGGGTGACGGACGCCAAGGACGCGCGGTCTAACGCATGCTTTACTTTGCCAATTGGAAGATCTGGCTGATCTGCGGCGTCTGCGCGCTGGGCGTGCTGCTCAGCCTGCCCAATCTGTTCACCCCGGCACAGCTCGCGTTTCTGCCGAAATGGATCCCGCACCGGCAGGTGGCGCTCGGGCTCGACCTGCGGGGTGGCTCCTACCTGCTGCTCGAGGTCGATGTCGCCGCGGCGCAGCGCGATCACCTCAATTCGATC
>JBLMXS010000024.1:0-7978 GCA_050257895.1 Thiohalocapsa sp. | reverse complement strand
CGCTGATGCGCCAGCTCGGCCGCCCGACCCTGTTCTGCCACCGGCTGGAGGTCGGCGCGGACGGCTTCGTCGAGGGCTACCGCCTGCGCGAGCCAACCTTGACGATCATCCCGCCGAGGAGGCTCGGATCGATCCTGACGTCGACCGCGACGCGCGCCCCGATCGCCCGCCGCAGCTGTTCGATCAGCGCGTTGCGGCGCGCCTCGTCGAGCGACGTTGCCACCGTCACCTGCGCCATCACCTCGCCGCGCCGGTCGGCAAGCTTTTGCAGATAGGCCTCGATCATCTCCGGCACCGCGAAGAGGCGGCGGTTGCCGGCCACGACGCCGAGAAAGTTGCGTGTCAGGTCGGACAAGCCGGCGCGTTCGGCGAGCGCCGCCACCGCCTTGCCCTGCTCGTCGCGCGACAGCACGGGGCTGCGCAGCAGCCGCACGAGATCGGGGCTGTCGGCGACCATCGTGCGCAATTCGCGCAGATCGCCCGCCACCGCGTCGAGCGCGTGGCGCTCATCGGCGAGATCGAACAGCGCCGCGGCATAACGCTCAGCCAGACCGGAGCTGCCTGTTGCTTCGGAAGCCAATTGAAACCAGTCCCCAATCAGCGCGCCGGCGAGGACGGTCGCGACAATTCGTTGCCGTGGGGGATTTCGCGCGCCGATGCGCTCGTCCGAGGCCGCGAAGCCCCGCGAAATCCGGGCGGTTGGTAACATAGTTCGCCTGGGCGCGCAACAGCACCACTGCCGCGGCCTCGGCCGCGCGGAGTCGCGTCAGGCAAGCGCGCGCAGCGCCGCCAAAGCGGCAGCGGCGAGTGCCGTGGCGCGGCCGGCGAGCGGGCCGATCAGGCGGCCGTACAGGTGGAAGGTCGCAGCTTGCAGCACGACGCCCATGACGACGGCGGCGCCGAGCGCCGGGTCGACGGGCGGCAACTCGCCGGCGGCGGTCGCCGCGGCGACGGCGGCGGCGATGACGCTCGGCGCGGCACTCGGCGTGTCGCCGAGGCTCGGCAGGAAATCGTGCTGCGTCAGCAGCAGAAAGCGGAACAGCGCCGCGTCGCTGTCGTAGAGGCGGCAGAAATGCGCCACCATCGCAGCGATGCGTTGCGTAAGATCGCGCTCGCGGCGGCAGATCGCGACCAGCTCGGCCCCGATGCGCTCGTAGGAATCGGCGAACAGGCTGCGCGCCAGCGCCTCCTTGCTCGGATAGTGCCGGTAAAGCGCCCCTTGCGACACGCCGGCACAGGCCGCGACTTCGCCGATCGACACCCCGTCGATGCCGCGGCCGGCAAATAGCTCGATCGCGGCGCGCTCGATCTTCTGCTTGGCCTTGGTCGGACGCGGCATAAAAATTCGCTTGTGAGTGAATGTTCACTTATTATAGGCTGACGCCGGCGTCGATTGCAACGGTGCGCTCGCCATGCACCTCTCCGCAAGGCGGGGGCGAGCGGAGCAAGCCGGAGGGGCGCCGCGCTGACTGGCGGAGGGCTGTCGCATGGATTGGGACGATTTTTTCCCGTTCGCGCTGGCGATCGTCGCGGCGCTGGGTCTCGCCATCAAGGCGATGGTCGATACGCGCCGGTTGCGGCTGCAGCTGGCCGAGCTGACCGAGAAATTCTGGATGCTCGACCACCGCATCGTGCGGCTCGGCGAGCAGCTCGCGTTGCCCGCGCCGCCGGCGGCCGCGGCCGAACCGCCCGCGATGCCTCCCGAGCCGCCGCTCGCAGAACCTCCGCCAGCGCCGGAGCCCGCCGTGGCCGCCGAGGAGCCCGTGCTCGCGCTTGCCGCGCCGCCAACGCCGGCGCCGGCTGCCGGGCCGGGCTGGGAACAGAAGCTGGTCGAGCACTGGCTGGTGTGGCTCGGCGGTGCGACGATCGCGCTCGGCGGCGCCTTCCTCGTCAAGCTGTCGATCGATTACGGGCTGTTGACGCCGCTGGTGCGGGTGATCCTGGCGATCCTGCTGGGCATCGCGTTGATGGCCGGGGCGGAATGGCTGCGCCGGCGCGAGCCTCCCGCCGCGGCTCCGGCCGATACCGGCAGCGACGGCGCCGCCTCCTATGTACCGCAAGCGCTGGCCGCCGCCGGCGCCGCGACCATTTTCGCCAGCCTCTATGCGGCCTATGCCCTCTATGGCCTGCTGCCGCCGGCGTTGGCCTTCCCGCTCCTGGCGCTGACGGCCATCGCGACGGTCGCGCAGTCGCTGCTGCAGGGGCCGTATGTTGCGGCGCTCGGGCTGGTCGGAGCTTACGCCGTGCCGTTGCTGGTGACGAGCGAAGCGCCCGACGCGGTGCCGCTGTTCCTCTATCTCGCGGTGGTGACGGCCGCCTCGCTGGCCTTGCTGCGGCACCGCGCGTGGTGGTGGCTGGCCTGGCTGTCGCTGGGCGGCGCGATCGGCTGGGTGGGAGTGTGGCTCGCCAACGCGCCGCAGCCGCAGGCGCCGGTCGTGGCGCTCTATCTCGTCGTGCTGCTCGGGCTGGTGGCGGCGTTCCGCCACGGCATCGCGCGCGTCGCCTTCCTCGCCGGCACCGCCGACAGCCCGATCGTGCGCATTGTCGCCCGCACCGCGCTATGGGCGATCGCCGTCGGCTTCCTCTTCGTCGCCTATGCCGACGATTTCGGCATGGCGAGCAGCGCCGCGGCGCTGGTCATGATGGCGGCGCTGATCGCATTGGCGTGGCATGACCGCGAACTCGATGACGTCATCGCAATCGCCGGGGCGCTGGCTTTGGCCTTGTTGGCGATCTGGAGCCTGCCGTTGCCGACCCCGGAGATGAACCTCTGGATGTTTCGCGTGAAGGCGGACCGGATCGGCGACTTCTCGGCGGCGGCCGGCGTCTTCGCTCTGCTGCTCGGCGGCGGCGGGTTCCTGTTGCTGCCGCGCGTTTCGCGTCCGGGACGCTGGGCGGCGTTGTCGGCGGCGGCACCGCTCCTGATCCTCGTCATCGCCTATTGGCGGCTGCAGAAATTCGAGCTCGACGTGGCCTGGACGCTGGCGGCGCTGGGTTTGGCCGCGATCGAGCTGGCGGCCGCGGCTTCGATCGCCCGCTGGCGCGACAGCGCCGCCGCGGCGGGGTTCGAGCCCGAGCTCGAGATCGAGATCGCCCTGGCTTCCTATGCCGTCGGCGTCCTCGGCAGCACGATCTTCGCCGCGACCTTGGCGCTCGGCGAGGCGTGGCTGACCGTCGCGCTCGCCCTGCACCTGCCGGCGATGGGGTGGATCGACGGCCGCATCCGCATCCCGGCGCTGCGCTGGCTGGCCGGCGGCGTCGCCGCGATCGTGCTGGTGCGGCTGGTCGCCAACCCCTACGTGCTCGACTACAAGCTCGCGGCGACGCCGGTGTTCAACTGGCTGCTCTATGGCTACGGCGCGCCGGCGGCGGCGTTTGTCGTCGCGACGCGACAATTCGGGAGCCGCGCCGACGACTGGCTGGTGTGGCTGTTGGAGGCGGGCAGCGCCGCCTTCACGCTGCTGTTGCTGACCTTCGAGACGACGCATGCGATCTACGGCGAACTGAGCCTCGCGCCGGTCGACGATTTCCCGGCCGGCGCCGCGCTGATCGCGCTGTGGTCGGCGTTCGGAGGCGCTGTCTATGCGCTCGGCCGGGCGAAGGCACGGCCAGTGCTGCTGTGGGGCGGCCTCGCGGTGCTCGGCTGGGCGACCTTCGTAGCGATGCTGTGGCAGCCGATCGTGATGCTGTTCGGGGTGCGGGTCGGCCGCCTGCTGATCCTCGATGCGCTGTTCCTGGCCGACCTCGTCCCGGCGGTCGTCTGGATGATTATCGCCTGGCAGACCGGTTGGCCGGTGCTGCGCCTGATCGCGCGCATCCTCGCCGCCGCCTTCGCCTTCGCCTGGGTGACGCTGGAGATCCGCCACG
Source organism: Thiohalocapsa sp. (assembly GCA_050257895.1). Lineage (GTDB taxonomy): Bacteria > Pseudomonadota > Alphaproteobacteria > ATCC43930 > CGMCC-115725 > DATARH01. The sequence continues at coordinate 4,111 of JBLMXS010000024.1, read as the reverse complement.
CCTTTCATGCCAAGGTCGAGCTGTTCGCCGCCAGCAGCGAAGCCGAGTGGTACACCTATTCGGTGGCTTGGCTGTTGTTCGCGGCGGCGGCGCTGGCAGCCGGGCTGGTGCGGCAGAACCGCTGGCTGCGGCAGGCCGGGCTGATCGGGCTCGGGCTGGTGATCGCCAAGGTGTTCCTCTCCGATATGGCTGAGCTGAGCGGCGTCCTGCGCGCCCTGTCGTTCCTCGGCCTCGGCGGCGCCCTGGTGGCGCTCGGCTACGCCTACCGCCGCCTGCGCCCGCTGCAGCCGTCGTAGCCTCACGAAAAGCCGTAGGGGTCGATGTCGATCTGCAGGCGGGCGGCGCCGGCGAGGCGCACCCGCGCCAGCCATTCGCGGATCATTGCCTGCAGGTTGACCGAGCGCTCGGCCTTGACCAGCAGGCGGCGGCGGTGGCGGCCGCGCAATACCGCGAGCGGCGCCGGCGCCGGCCCCAGCACCGTGACCCCGGGCACCATCGGCGCGGCGCGCGCCACCGCCGCCGCCGCGAAATCGGCAGCCTCGGCATCGGCGGCGCTGACGATCAGCGCCGCCAGCCGGCCGAACGGCGGCAACCCGGCGGCGCGCCGCGACGCGGCCTCGGCGGCGAGAAAGCCGTCGCGGTCGCCGGCCGCCAAAGCGCGCATCACCGGCTGCTCCGGCATGTAGGTCTGGACCAGGACGCGGCCCGGCCGGTCCTCGCGCCCGGCCCGGCCGGCCACCTGATGCAGCAGCTGGTAGGTCCGCTCCGCGGCGCGCAGGTCGCCGCCCGCCAGGCCGAGATCGGCGTCCACCACCCCGACCAGCGTCAACAGCGGGAAATGGTGGCCCTTGGCGACGATCTGGGTGCCGATCAGCACGTCGTAACGGTGCGCCGCCATTGCCGATGCCAGCTCGGCGGCGGCCTGCGGCCCGACCAAGAGATCGCTGACCATCAGCGCCGTGCGCGCAGTCGGAAAGCGCGCCGTCACTTCCTCGCGCAGCCGCTCGACCCCCGGTCCGCACGCCGTCAGCGTCCCTGCCGTCAGGCATTCCGGGCACAGCGCCGGGACCGGCTCGGCATGGCCGCAATGATGGCACTGCAGGCGGCCGGTAAAGCGGTGCTCGACCAGCCAGGCGGTGCAGCTGGGACAGGCGAGGCGGTGCCCGCAGGCGCGGCACAAGGTCAACGGCGCGTAGCCGCGGCGATTGAGGAACAGCAGCGACTGCTCGCCGGCCGCCAGATTATGGGCCAGCGCCTCGACCAGCGGCGCCGACAGGAAATGGCCGGGCGCGAGGCGCTCGCGCCGCATGTCGATCAGCGACACCAGCGGCAACGCCGCCTCGGCATGGCGGCGCGGCAGCGAGATGCGGCGGTAGCGGCGGCGCGCGATGTTGACGACGGTTTCGAGCGACGGGGTGGCCGATACCAGCACGATCGGGATACGCGCCAGCGAGGCGCGCAGCACCGCCATGTCGCGCGCCTGGTAGCAGACGCCGTCCTCCTGCTTGTAGGAGTGGTCGTGCTCCTCGTCGACAACGATCAGCCCGAGATCGGCGAACGGCAGGAACAGTGCCGAGCGGGCGCCGACGACCACCTTGGCATGGCCGGCAGCGACGGCGCGCCAGGCGTCGCGGCGCGCTGGGTGCGGCACGTCCGAATGCCACTCGACCGGCAGCCCGCCGAAGCGGCGGCGAAAGCGGTTGAGCCATTGCGCGCTCAGCGCGATCTCGGGCAGCAGCACGAGCACCTGACGCCCTTGCGCCAGCACCGCCGCGATCATCGCGAAATAGGTCTCGGTCTTGCCCGAGCCCGTCACCCCGTCGAGCACGCTGACGCTGAAGCCGCCGGCCTGCGCCGCTTCGATCAGGCGCTCGGCGGCGCGCTGCTGATCGCCCGACAGGCGCGGGCCCGGCGCATCCCACTCGATTGCCGGCGGCATCGGCGGGTCCGGCGAATGGAGCGATTCGGCGACATGGCCGGCGGCGACGAGGCCGCGCACGACGCCGGCGCTGCACGCGGCGCGCCGCGCGATCTCGGTGGCCGAAGCGGCGCCGCCGTCGCGCAGCGTTTCGAGCACCCGCCGCCGCGCCGCGGTCAGCCGCCGCTCGCCGGCCGCTTCGGCGAGCGCCGCCATGCCAGTGGCGATGATGCTGCAGATGCGGCGTGGCGGCGGCGGCGTCAGCGCCGCCTCGACGCTCATCGCCATCCGCAGCACCATGCCCGGCGGACTCAGCGTGTAGGCGGCGGCGCGGTCGATAAAGGCGCGCAGCTCGGCGCCCAGCGGCGGCGCCGGCAGCACCTCGATGACCGGCTTCAGCCGCGCCACCGGCAGCGCCGGTTCGCCGTCGGGCCGCCGCCACACGACGCCCACCAGCCGCCGCGACCCGAGCGGCACCCGCACAAAGGCGCCCTCCGGCGGCTCGGCAATGCCGGCCGGCAGCAGATAGTCAAGCGGCGCCGGCAGCGGCAGCGGCACCAGCACGCCGACCGAGCCCGCCGCGGTCGCGGCATCCGGGGCCTCCCCGGAGACCGGCAGCCTGCCGTCGACACTGAGGCTGGCGGCACCGAGCTTTGCGGCACTGAGGTTGGCAGGGCAATCGGTCATCGCTATGCTGCCGGCATGATCACGTGGCGCATCGCTCCGTTCTGTCGCCGCGCCCCGCTCCCGGCCGGAGCGAGGTAGCGGCGCCGTGGTCGATCTGCCGCGCGACAAGTCGCTGCCGGGGACGCAACGCGAGCGGCAGGGGCCGCCTCGACCCGAGCCGGGGGTTGAGCCGCGCGCCGAACTCGCCGGGCGCGACGTCCTCGCCTATTTGCGCCGGCACCCCGATTTCCTCGACCGCCATCCCGAGGCGCTGCGTCTGCTGCGCGCTCCGGCCCGCGAGGTCGGCGAGGATGTCTACGATTTCCAGCATTTCCTGCTCGAGCGGCTGCGCACCGAGCTGGCCCGCCTCAACACCGAGCACCGCAGCCTGATCACCGCCAGCCGCGGCAATCTCGCAAGCCAGGCGCGGGTGCACAAGGCGGTGCTGGCGATCCTCGCCGCTACCAGCTTCGAGCAGCTGCTGCAGACGGCAACCACCGACCTCGCGGTTCTGCTCGATGTCGACATCGTGACGATCGCCGTCGAAAGCGTGATCGCCGCGCCTGGTGCGGCGCCCGGGCGCCTCAGCCTGCAAGGGCTGCGCCTGTTGAAGGCCGGCGTTGTCGACGCGCTGCTCGGCGCCGAGCGCAACGTCGTGCTGCGCGCCGACATGCCGGGCGAGGCGGCGCTGTTCGGCGGCGGCGCCGGGCTGGTGCGCTCGCAGGCGCTGCTGCGCCTCGTCTTCGGCCGCGGCGCGCCGATCGGGCTGTTGTGCCTCGGCACCCGTCAGCCGGGCCGCTTTCATCCCGGCCTCGGCACCGAATCGTTGGGCTTTCTCGCGCGCGCGCTCGGCATCACGATCGCGCAATGGCTGAACCCGCGCTGACGCCGCCGCCGCGGAAGCCAAAACCGTTTCCCGCCCTGCCCGAGCCGCCGCCGCTGGCGCGGTTCGTTGCCGCCGACGATCTGCGCGCCGCGATCGGCCTGTGGCTCGCCTGGCTCGGCGGCGAGCGGCGCGCTTCGGCGCATACGCTGGCCGCCTATGGCCGCGACCTCGCGTTCTTTCTCGACTTCCTCGCCGCCCATCTCGGCGAGACCCCGCGCCTCGCCACGATCACGCAGCTGCGCCCCGCGGATTTCCGCGCCTACCTGGCGCACCGCGCCGGCAGCGTCGAGCGCGTCTCGGTGGCGCGTGGGCTGTCGGTGGTGCGCAGCTTCATCCGCTTCCTCGAGCGCCGGCATCTGGCGACGAGCCCGGCACTCGCCGTGCTGCGCGCCCCGAAGTTGCCGCAAGGCGTGCCGAAGCCGCTAACGGTGGCGGATGCGGCGGAATTGATCGAACTGCCGGCGGCAATCGCCCCTGCCGCCTGGCAGGGCAAGCGCGACATTGCGGTCCTGACATTGCTTTACGGCTGCGGCCTGCGCATCTCCGAGGCGCTCGGGCTGAGGCGCGCCGCGGCGCCGTTCGGCGAGACGATCACGATCCTCGGCAAGGGACAGAAACAGCGCCTCGTCCCGGTCCTGCCG
>JBLMXS010000023.1:0-13138 GCA_050257895.1 Thiohalocapsa sp. | reverse complement strand
CATGCGGCGGCCACTGCGCCGACCGCGAAGAGAAGCGAGTGACCCACGGGGATGAGACGCTTAACGGTCAGAATGCAAGAGGAGCAGCTTGACCGCACGGACCCCAATCAGAGAAGACTCTCAGAATCTATACCGCGGGAGAGGATCCATGCCGTTCCATGCGCGTGACGAAGCGACGGATTTCGCCGTACGTCAGCTTGCTGCGTTGAAAGGCAAGAGCCTGACAGCAACGATTCGGGAGGCGATCGACGCCGAATACGAGCGCGAGTGCGAGAGGCGCAAGCTGCCGCTGTTCGAAAAGATCAAGTATCTTCAGGAATGGATAAAAAGCCGTTCGCGAGGACCAGGACTGCCGGCCGACAAAGCGTTCTACGACGAGTTGTCCGGTGACTTCTGATGTTTGTCGATGCCTCCGCGCTCGTCGCCATACTCGCGGCGGAAGATGATGCCGACAGCCTATCGGCGAGGCTGATTAATGCTGAGAAGCTCATCACCTCGCCGATGGCAATCTATGAAGCAGCGGTCGGACTGGCCCGCGCTCGGCAAAGTTCGATTGTGGACGCCTTCGAGGCGGTCAGCAAACTGCTGGCGAATGGCGATGCCGAGATCGTCCCGATCACCGCCGAAATCGGGCGTGCCGCAATCACGGCATTGGAGCGCTACGGCCGCGGCCGGCATGCCGCGCAGCGCAACATGGGCGACTGCTTCGCCTATGCCTGCGCGAAGACGCTCGGCGTGCCGCTCCTCTACAAGGGCGACGATTTCACGCTCACCGACATCGCCTAGCGGCCGCCCGCGTAAGCGGCGGCGCTGCGGCCGGCGATGCGGCCGAAGACGGCGCCGGCCATGAGGCCGGTGCCGCTGGCGTAGTTGTGGTAGTAGAGGCCGCCGGCCAGCTCGCCGGCGGCGAAGAGGCCGGGGATCAGCTGCCCCGTCACGTCCTCGACCGCGGCGTCGGTGGTGATCTTGACGCCGCCGAAGGTGAAGGTGATGCCGGTCGTGACGCCATAGGCCTCGTAGGGCGGCGTGTCGAGCTTCTGCGCCCAGTTCGACTTGTCGATCGCCAGGCCCTGGGTGCGCAGCCCATCACGGATGTTGGGATTGAACGGCACTTCGGGGCGCGGCGCGGCGTTGAAGGCGCGCACGGTTTCGAGAAAGCCGCGCGGATCGACCCCTTCCAGCTTGCCGGCCAGCTCCTCGAACGTGTCCGCTTTTTCCTTGGTGGTGCGCGCGATGCGGTATTCGTCGCGCAACAGGTGCAGCGTCTTCTGGTCAAAGATCTGCCAAGCGAACAGGCCGGGCTGCTTGAGGATCTCGCCGCCGTATTTGGCGTAGGTGTAGCTGTGGAAGTCGAGCCCCTCGTCGAGAAAGCGCTCGCCCCTGGCGTTGACGACGATGCCGAACGGATAGCCGTGCTTCTGGAAACGGTCGCCGACGTCGAGATCGCCGAACGGCGGCGCGTTGATGTCCCAGGCGCAGGCATGCGCCCCCGACCAGTGGCCGGCCGGCGCGGCGCCGATGTCGAGCGCCATCCGCAGCCCCTGGCCGGTGTTGTAGCGCGAGCCGCGCACCTTCGCGAGGTCCCAGCCCGGCCCCAGATAGCGCGCCCGCATCTCGGCATTGGCCTCGAAGCCGCCGCAGGCGAGGATCACCGCCTTCGCGCGCAGATCGACGAGCCGCCCCCGGTGGCGCACCCTGACGCCGGCGACGCCGTCGTCGCCCTGCAACAGCGCCACCGCCGGCGTCTCGTAGAGGATGCCGATCTGCTCCTTCGCGGCGCGGGCGGCAAGCGCCTTCATCAATTCCTTGCCGCCGCCCCAGATGTGGCAAGCGAGCCCGCCCCAGAACTTGAATTTGCCGTCCACCTTGAACGCCTGGCGGCCGAGCCCGAGCTGGAAGCGCCCCCCTTCTCGCGCATCCACACGCCGGTCTCGAAGCTTTTGGTGATCAGGATCTCGGTCAGGTCGGGGTCACTGCGGTATTCGGTGAGACGGCCGACATCGTCGTAATACTGCCCTTCGTTGTAGGTGCCGACATCGACATTCGCCAGCTCGTTGTCGCTGATGTCGGGGATGAGGCGCGCCAGATCGTCGAAGCCGTGATAGACGACGCGGAAGGCGCCGCCGGTGAAAGCCGAGTTGCCGCCGCGCGCTCCCTCCGGCGAGATCTCCAGCTGCAGCACCGAGGCGCCGTTTTCCCTCGCCGACAACGCGGCGCAGGTGGCTGCATTGCCGGCCCCGACGACGATTACATCACGCTCGGTTGGGAGATCCATCGCGCCAGCCCCTCACCCGCTGCTGCCAGCCGCGATTGAGAGGCAAGCCGCCGCCCCGGTCAAGCTGGGGTAATCACGACCCGCAAGATAGCGTGTCAATTGCTGGCGCCTTCGGCATTATCGCCGTATGCGCGCCATGACGGGGAGGAGGCCGACGTGAACATGTGGCAAAAGCTGGCGATGGCCGCGCTGTTGTCATCGGCATGGCTCGCGGGCGGCATGCCGCCGCAGGCGGCGCAGGCGGCGCCGGCGGGCGAGATCCGCTATGCCGTCTACGTGACGATCTCGCCGGCGTGGTTCGATCCGGCCGAGGCGGTGCCCGGCACGCTGACGCCGTTCTGGATCATGTATGCGCTGCATGACGCGCTGGTGAAGCCGATGCCCGGCAAACCGATGGCGCCCGGGCTGGCGGAATCGTGGAAGGAGAGCCCCGACCACCTGTCCTACGAATTCACGCTGCGCCAGGGGCTCAAGTTTCACAACGGCGACCCGTTCACCGCGGAAGACGTGAAGTACAGCTACGAGCGTGCCAAGGCCGCCGTGCTGCACGACCACGTGAAGGAGGTGGTGATCGTCGACCCGACCCACATCCGCTTCGTCCTGAAAGAGCCGTGGCCGGATTTCATGACGTATTACGGCACGCTCGCCAGCGCGGCCGGCTGGATCGTGCCGAAGACCTACACGGAGAAGGTCGGCAAGGAGGGCTTCAAGCAGCACCCGGTCGGGCTCGGGCCGTACAAATTCATCAGCAACAGGCCGGGCGTCGAGCTGGTGCTGGAAGCCTTCGACGGCTATTGGGGCGAGAAGCCGTCGGTGAAGCGCCTCGTCCTCAAGAGCGTGCCGGAGCCGACGACGCGGCTGGCGATGCTGAAGCGCGGCGAGGTCGACGTCGCCTATCTGCTCGACGCCTCGCTTGCCCAGTCGGTCAAGGAAGACCCGAACCTGCGGGTCGCGTTTTCCGGCGGCATCGGCACCTACTATCTCGACTTCTTCGACATGTGGGACCCGAAATCGCCATGGCACGACGAGCGCGTGCGCAAGGCGGCGAGCTTGGCGATCGACCGCAAGGCGATCAGCGACGCCGAAACGCTCGGCGCCTCCAAGCCGACCGGCAACGTCGTCCTCAAAAGCTTCGAGTTCGCGGTGCCGATCGAGCCCGACCCCTACGACCCCGAGCAGGCGAAAAAGCTGCTGGCGGCGGCCGGCTATCCGGGCGGCTTCGACGCCGGCGACCTCTACCCGTGGCCGCCCTATTTCAGCACCGGCGAGGCGATCGCCTCCTATCTCGGCGCAATCGGCATCAAGACGCGGATCCGCACGATGGAGCGCGCCGCGTTTTATGGGGCGTTGCCGACCAAGAAGCTGCACGGCATCTGCGTGTGCATTGCCGCGAGCCCCGGCAACGCCTCGACCCGCATGGCGCCGATCGTGCCGTCGAGCGGCCAGTTCGCCTATGGCGGCTGGCCCGAACTCGACGCGCTGTGGAAACAGCAGCTCAACGAGACCGACCATGCGAAGCGCGCCGACCTCTTGAAACAGATCCAGCAGATGCTCCACCAGCGCACCCGCTTCGCCCCGATCTACGATTATTTCTGGGCCAGCGGCATCGGCCCCCGCGTCGCCGACCCCGCCCTGATGAAGATCGACCCCTACCCGTGGTCCGCGCCCTATCAGGAAGTGCGGCTGAAGGCGCCGTAGGCGGTTGCGGCCGCGAATTTCGCCGGCGGAGTTACCGCGCGGGGACGCGCCGGACCAGTTCCGAATAGCGGGGGAGGCGCGCATCGGCCGTGTACAGGACAGCCGGTTCGGCGATCGCCTGGGCGATCAGCAGGCGGTCGAACGGATCGCCGTGGAGCAGCGGCAGATCGGCGACGCGTGCGGCCGCACTTGCATAGACCGGCAGCTCGATAAAACCGATGTCCAGCGCCTCCTCGGCGACAACCTCCGGCCGGGCCTGGAATTCGGGCCGTCGCTGCGCAGCCTTGATCGCGATCTCCCAGATGTTAACGGCACTGAACAGGACGTCGTTTGTGGGGTTGAGGATCGTCGCTCGATCAGGCTCGGGCAGTCGCTCCGGGGCCGAAACCGCCCACAGCAGTATGTGGGTGTCGAGCAGGATGCGCATCAGCAGCCTTCTTCGAACAGCTTCCGGATCTCTTCCTCATAAAGCGTGTCGAAATTGTTTGGTACGACGATCTTCCCTCGCAACCGGCCGAGAACCCGGCGTGGTTTCGCCTCGGCGAGCGGGCAGAGGCGCGCGATCGGCTTGCCCGATTTGGCGATGATGATCTCCTCTCCCGCCGCGGCGTCCTCGACGAGCCGCGACAGATGGGTCTTCGCGGCATGAATGTTGACCGTACGCATTCAAAGATCCTCCCAAACTAAACTTAGTCTCATGGGTCGCCGACAGCAACCCGCAGCTGTGCAATGAGCTCCGGCGCTCCGCCGGCCTTGCTCGTGAACTGCCCGCGCGCTACGACGTGCGTAGCCAGAATTAGACGCGGATAGGACGGAGGGAGCGAAGATGGCGATCCAGGGCGAATACGATGTCGTCGTCGTCGGGGCGGGGAATGCGGGGCTGTGCGCGGCCCTGGCGGCGCAGGAGAACGGCGCGCGCGTCCTGGTGCTGGAAGCGGCGCCGTTCGACGAGCGCGGCGGCAACTCGCGCTACACGGCGGGCGCGCTGCGCTTCGTCTATAACGGCGTCGATGACCTCCTGAAGCTGTGCGACCTCAGCGAGACCGAGATCGCCACCTCCGATTTCGGCACCTACACGCAAGACAAATATTACGACGACCTCGGGCGCCTGACCGACTACAAGTCGAACCCCGACATGGCCGAGCTCCTGATCACCAAAAGCCAGGAGACGCTGCTGTGGATGCGCTCCAAGGGCATCCGCTTCGCGCCGATGTATTCGCGCCAGGCCTTCAAGCACGAGGGAAAATTCGTGTTCTGGGGCGGGCTGGCGCTGGAGGCGTGGGGCGGCGGGCCGGGCCTCATCGAGGGGCTGTTCAAATCGGCCGAGGATCGCGGCATCGCGGTCGCCTACGAGGCGCGCGGCGAGCGCCTGATCCATGACGACGACGGCGTCCACGGCGTCACCGCCAACGTCGAGGGCAAGACCACCGAGATCTGCGCCAAGGCGGTGGTGCTGGCGTGCGGCGGCTTCGAGGCCAATGCCGAGATGCGCACGCGCTATCTCGGCCCCGGCTGGGACCTCGCCAAGGTGCGCGGCACCCGCTTCAACACCGGCAACGGCATCAAGATGGCGCTCGAGATCGGCGCCATGTCATACGGCAATTGGTCGGGCTGCCACGCCGTCGGCTGGGACTACAACGCGCCGGAATTCGGTGACCTCGCGGTCGGCGACAACTTTCAGAAGCACTCCTATCCGTTCGCCGTCATGGTCAACGCCGATGGCGTGCGGTTCTGCGACGAAGGCGCCGATTTCCGCAACTACACCTACGCCAAATACGGCCGCGAGATCCTCAACCAGCCGCACCAGTTCGCCTGGCAGATCTTCGACCAGCAGGTGGTGCACCTGCAGCGCGACGAGTACCGCATCCGCCAGGTGACGAAAGTCACCGCCAACACGATCGAGGAACTGGCCGACAAGATGGCCGAGTATGCCCCGGTCGACAAGCCGACCTTCCTCAAGACGATCGCCGAATACAACGCCGCCATTGACCGCAGCATCCCCTACAACCCAACGGTGAAGGACGGCCGCACCACCCGCGGCCTGACGATCGACAAGACGAACTGGGCAATGCCATTGGAGAAGCCGCCCTACGAGGCCTATTGCACGACCTGCGGCGTCACCTTCACGTTCGGCGGCGTCAGGATCGACAATGACGGCCGCGTCCTCGACACGGCGCAAAAGCCGATTCGCGGCCTCTATGCCGCCGGCGAGCTGGTGGGCGGCCTGTTCTACCACAACTACCCGGGCGGCACCGGGCTCGTCTCCGGCTCGGTGTTCGGCAAGCTCGCCGGCACCTCCGCCGCCCAGCAGATGGGCCGCAACGCCTGACGAGAGATGCAAAGGATTACGCAAAGGACGCGAAGGCGCTGTACCTGGGCGCGTAGCGCAATAAATTCACCACGAAGACACGAAGATCACAAAGGTTCGCGGCACAATTTTTGTGATCTTCGGGTCTTTGGTTCAATAAAGAAATTTAAGGCGCTGCGCGCTGGTATGTCGCCGTCGCGTCCTTTGTGTTACCTTCGCGCCCTTTGCGTTAAGGCGTTGTGTTTTTCTGACCGCCTCACTGCCTCATTGTGAACTTCGGGAAGCGCAAGATGAAACCGGCAAACCTTCTGTTCATCCTGTCGGACGAGCACAGCCGGCGGGTGCTTGGCTCTTATGGTCACCAAATAATCCGGACGCCGAACCTCGACCGGCTGGCGGCGCAGGGCGCCCGCTTCACCGACGCCTACACCAACTCGCCGATCTGCGTGCCGGCGCGCGCCGCCTTGGCGACCGGCCGCTATGTCCACCAGATCCGCTTTTGGGACAATGCGATCCCCTATGACGGCAGCGTTCCCTCCTGGCACCATCGGCTGCGCGACGCCGGCCACGAGGTGGTGTCGATCGGCAAGTTGCACTTCCGCAGCGAGACGGACGACAACGGATTCAGCGAGGAGGTGATGCCGCTGCACGTCGTCGACGGCATCGGCGATCCGATGGGCTGGCTGCGCAACCCGCTGCCGGAGCGCAAGGCGACGTTGCGCCTCGCGACCGACGCCGGGCGCGGCAATTCGAGCTACCAGGATTACGACGACCGCATCACCGCCGCCGCCGTCGACTGGCTGAAGGCGCGCGGCGCGGGGAGCGGCATGGGGCGCGGCGACAAGCCGTGGGTCCTGTTCGTCTCCCTCGTCTGCCCGCATTTCCCGCTGATCGCGCGCCCCGAATGGTACGACCTCTATCCCGAGGACCGGGTGCCCCGACCGGCCCTCTACGACGAGCGGCCGCCAGACCACCCCTATATCGCCGCATTGCGGCAGTGCCAGATCTACGACCGCTCGTTCGACGAGGAGAAACTGCGGCGAGCGCTAGCGGCGTATTTCGGCCTCGTCAGCTTGGTCGACGACAATGTCGGCAAGCTGCTGCGGGCGCTCGAGGTGGTGGGGCTCGCGGACACGACGCGGGTGCTCTATTCGAGCGACCACGGCGACAATCTCGGCACGCGACGGCTGTGGGGCAAATCGACGATGTACGAGGAGGCGGCCGGCGTGCCGATGATCCTCGCCGGCCCCGACGTGCCGCACGGTTCCGTCTGTCGTGAGCCGGTGTCGCTGGTCGACGCCTTCCCGACGATCGTCGCCGGCGCCGGGCTCGCACCGCACCCCGACGACCACGACCTGCCGGGCAGCTCGCTCCTCGACATCGTAAAGGGCACGGCACCGCGGCGAACGATCCTCTCGGAATACCATGCAACCGGCGCGCCGACCGGCGCCTTCATGATTCGGAAGGGCCCCTTCAAGTACGTCTACTACGCCGGCATGCCGCCGCAATTGTTCGACCTCGATAGCGACCCGCAGGAGAGGCGCGATCTCGCGCAGGAACTCGGCTACAGCCGTCTTGTGAAGGATTGCGAACTGGAACTGCGCCGCATCGTCGATCCCGACAAGGCCGACGCGCTCGCCAAGGACGACCAGGGCATGCGGATTGCCGCCTTCGGCGGTCGCGAGGCGATCCTCGTACGCGGCAGCTTCGGCTACTCCCCAGCGCCGGGAACAAAGCCCGTCTACAACTGAAGCGGGTCCCGATCGCACGCATCACCCCGATCGGGATTGCTTCGTCGCTGCGCTCCTCGCAATGACGACCCCTTCGATTTTTGATGTCATTGCGAGCGAAGCGAAGCAATCCCGGTGCCGGCGGGGACGGCGATTCAACCTCATCGAACCGCGCTCCAAGCCGGCGTTGCCGCGGCGGCATACCCGCACCTTGCCCTCCCCTGCCAGCAAGGGAGGGTGCAATCCTTCCCCCTCCCCCGCTGGCGGGGGAGTTTGGGTTGGGGGGTAATTGCGCGTCCCTGATCAGATCAGCTGCGCGGCGCGGAACAGGGGCAGCCGCTTGTCGGCGAATTCGCGCGCCTGACGGGCCAGCTCGGCGAGGTTCTCGGCGTCGGTTTCTAGCGCTTTGCCGTCCTTGGCGACGCGCTGGCCTTGCGCCGCAAGGATGTCCCAGGCGAATTGCGCCATCTCGTCGGGCTCCTTGCGCCCCGCCTCGCGGGCCAGCAGAAACAGCTGGAAGAAGCGCGCGACGCCGACGCCGCCGCCAGTCGTCGGGCTCGCCAATACATTGACGTCGCCGCTGCTGCGCGCCCTCTCGAGGATGTGCCGGTTGAGCCGGTCGGTCCGCGCCCGGGCCGCTGCCTGCACGTCGTCGTCCTGCACGACGGCGAGGTCGCCGCGCCCCGCCAGCACCATGATGCCTTCGAAGATCGCCGGCAGCCGCAGCGCGGCGGCCTGCACCGCCTCCTCGATCTCGCCCACCGACCGCGGCTGATGGTCGGCGAGCACGTCGAGGATGGGATTGTAGACGCTCGGGGCAAGCTCGCGGGTCCCTAGCGGGCTGCGGACGGTGTAGTCGATCTCGTCGCGGGCCGACAGCAGCACGAAACGCAGCCGCCGCAGCGCCTCGGCCTGGGCAAGGGGCGCCAGCCGGCGGCCGCCTTTCACCCAATACTCGCGGCGGAACTGCTGGTTGACGATGAAGTCGCGCACCGACTGCCGCAACATCGGATCGGGGATTTCCGCGAGAAAGCGGTGCTGATCCCCGGTCATGTTCAGGGCATCGAGATGGTCCAAATAGTGCGAGGAACAGGCGAAGGTCAGCTTCGCCGGTGCGAGGCTCGCTGCCAGCTCGGCGAACGGCAAGGCGCGCCAGTCGCGGTTGAAATACTCGTGCGCCAGATAGTGCCGGTCGTGCCCCTTGAGGGTCTTCAGCCGCTCGGCGATGGTCGGGTTGGCGACCGCGAAGGCCGGGTTGAGCGCGATCAGCGCCTCGGCGAAGTCGAGGGCGGCGTCGATCCGCGCGATGAGACCGCGTGCGGGCGCCGTCATACGCGCGGCATGCTCGGTGAGGAGATGGCGCAGCGGCACCATCGCGGCGTGACCGGGCTGGCAATTGTAGCTGAGATAGAGGACGCCGCCGACCTTCAGCTTGCGGCGGACGAAGTCGATGACGATCCGCTGGTTCTCCTCCGAGACCCAGCTGAGGATGCCATGCAGCCCGAGATAGTCGAAATCGGGCAGATCCTCGCGCCTGCAAAACTCGGCGAAGGACTGGTCGAACAGCTGCGGCCCGGCGCCCGAGGCGGCGGCGAGTTCGCGCGCAAACTCGGCGTGACCGGGATTGAAGTCGCTGCCCCACCAGGCGATGTCGGAGGCGGCGGCGTGGATGTTGACGCTGAGCCCCTGGCCGAAGCCGAGCTCGCACGCGGTCGCGATCGGCGGCGGCACGAAGCCGACATTGATGAACGGCGCCGCGATCCGGCGCGGGTTCAGCTCGCTGTAATAACCGTAGGTGTAGCCGACCTCGGCGACGTACCCCGAGGTCCAGTCATCCGCCTGCATGCTCATTCGGTTTGCAGGCTCAGGTGGCGAAGCCGCTGACGGCGGCCGCATCGAAAGCGAGGCCAAAGCCGGGCTTGTCCGAGAGCAGCATCTCGCCCTTGTCGACTTCCGGCGTCTCGGTGAACAGCTTCAGCATCCACGGCATGTATTCGACCGTCAGCCCGTTCGGCACGGCCGCCACAAGGTGTCCGTGGAACTCGGGGATGACGTGGCTTACGACCGGCAGGTTGAAGGCTTCCGCCATGCCGGCGATCTTCAGCCACGGCGTGACGCCGCCGGCGCGCACCAGGTCGATCATCACGTAATCGACCGACCGCTGCTCGATCATGTGGCGGAACGGCACGATGCCGTAGACCAGCTCGCCGCCGCAGATCGGCGTCGCCAATGCCGCGTTGACGCGGGCGATGCCGGCATAATCGTCATGCGCGGTCACGTCCTCGAGCCAGAACAGGCCGACGCCAGCGTCCTCGACGCGCTTGCCGATGGCGATCGCCTGCTCTGGCCGCCAGCGCTGGTTGATGTCGCACATCAGGTCGATGTCGGGGCCGATCGCCTCGCGCACCCGGCACATGCGCTCGACCTCGATCTGCGGCGAGGTGATCCCGGGCAGCGCCAGCTGCGTCTTCATCTGACGCCAGCCCTTGTCCTTCAGCGTGCCGGCGGCGCGCACGACGGTGTCGAGCGAGAGGCCGCGTCGCAGCGCCCCCGAGGCGTAGGCGGCGATGCGGTTGCGGGCGCCGCCCAGCAGCTTCCACAACGGCTGCCCCAGCGCCTTGGCCCTGATGTCCCACAGCGCAATGTCGATCGCCGACAACGCCAGGGTGAACATGCCGCCGGGCCCCGAGCCGCCGGCGGCGTCGCGCAGTTTCCTGAGGATCGCTTCAAGCCGCAGCGGGTCCTCGCCAAGGCACAATTCGCACAGCTGGTCGATCGCGCTTTTCAGCGTCCGGGTAAGTGCGCCGCCGTAGAAGCTGACGCCAATCCCCTCGATCCCATCGTCGGTGCCGAGCGTCAGGATCACCACCGGGCGGACGCCCCCCTCCTTCTCGACCGCGCCGGCAAGCGGCTCGTCCTCGGGCACGGCGAGGATCTGCGAGCGGAAAGTCGTCAGTTTCATTCTCTCACTCCCGTCATTCCGGGGCGCCGCGGAGCGGCGAACCCGGAACCCATGAACACGGGTCTCTGGAATAGGGATTCCGGGTTCGGCTTGCGGCCGCCCCGGAATGACCCAATTGGTCTGTGTCGCTACGCCTTGTAGCGGTCGAGCGTCTTCTGGTCGAATTCGAGGCCGAGGCCGGGCTTGGTCGGCATCGCCAGTTCGCCGCCCTGCTGCACCGGCACCTCTTTGAAGAGCGGCACCAGCCACGGCATGTATTCGACGGTCAGCCCGTTCGGTACGGCGCCGATCAGGTGCACATGCACCTCCGGGATCAGGTGGCTGACGACCGGCAGGTTGAAGGCTTCCGCCATGCCGGCGACCTTGAGCCACTGCGTGATGCCACCGACCCGCACCAGGTCGATCATCGGGACATCGACCGAGCGGGCCTCCATCATGTGGCGGAACGGCACGATGCCCCAGACGTATTCGCCGCCGGCGACCGGTGTCGACAGCGCGTCCGAGATCCGCGCCAAGCCGGGGAAGTCGTCGGCCGTCGTCACGTCTTCGAGCCAGAACAGGCCGACCCCGGCATCCTCGACGCGGCGGCCGATGTCGACCGCCTGCTCCGGCCGCCAGCGCTGGTTGATGTCGCACATCAATTTGATGTCAGGGCCGATCGCCTCGCGGATCTTGACCATCCGCTCGACCTCCTTGGCGGGCGTCGTCTCGCCCGGGAGCGCCAGCTGCGTCTTCATCTCGCGCCAGCCCTTTTCCTTCAGCGTCGCGGCGGCACGCACGACCCGGTCGAGCGACAGGCCGCGCATCAAGGCGCCCGAGGCGTAGGTCGGCACCCGCTCCCGCGCGCCGCCGAGCAGCTTCCACAGCGGCAGCTCGACCGATTTGGCGCGGATGTCCCACAGCGCGATGTCGAGCGCCGACAACGCCAGGTGGTAGATGCCGCCCGGCCCGGCCGAGCCGCCGGCAGCGTTCTTCAATTTTGCCTGCACGCCCTCGACCAGCACCGGGTCGTCGCCGACGACAAGCGTCCCCAATTCGTCGATTGCGTGCGCCAGCGTGCGGGTCAGCGCGGCGCCGAAATAGGCGACGCCGAGCCCCTCGATGCCCTCGTCGGTCGCCAGCCTGAGGCAGACGATCGGGCGCTTGCCGTTGGGGTTCTCGGCGGCGCCGGCGAGCGGCTCGTCGGCCGGCAGTTCGACGATCTGGGTCTTCGTCCCGGTAATCTTCATCAGGAGCACCATCGCAAGGAGTCGGGGGCGGGATTGGCGGCGCGATCTTAGGGAACTCGGCGCCGACATGCAAAACCCAGCCGGCTATCGCGAGGCAAGCTAGCGCCCTACGCGCACTCGCCATGATCCTCGCCTCCGCCGCCGGGTTTTGCTAAAAAGGCGATATCCTTCACGCGGGAGCGATGATGATGGCCAATAGCCAGATGACGGCCCAAATGTCCAAGAAGGGCGGCTTCATTGCGGCCCTCGACCAGAGCGGCGGGTCGTCGCCGGGAGCGCTGCGCCTCTACGGCATTCCGGATACCGCCTATACGGGCGACACCGAGATGTTCCGGCTGATCCACCAGATGCGGGTGCGCATCATGACCGCCCCGGCCTTTACCGGCGACAAAGTCATCGGCACGATCCTCTTCGAAGGCACGATGGATGGCGAGGTGCGCGGCAAGCCGACCCCAGGCTATCTGTGGGAAGAGCGGCGGGTCGTGCCGTTTGTGAAAGTCGATCGCGGGCTTGAACCCGAAAAAGACGGTGTCCAGCTGATGCGGCCAATGCCGCAGCTCGATCAGCTGTGCGAGCGGGCGGTCAAGCTCGGCGTCTATGGCACCAAGATGCGCTCGGTGATCAATCTCGCCTCAAAGGAAGGGATCGCGGCGATTGCCGCGCAGCAGTTCGAGGTCGGCGAACGCATCGCTCAACACGGGCTGATGCCGATCCTCGAACCCGAGGTCTCGATCAAAAGCCCGGACAAGAAGGCCGCCGAGGCGATCCTGTTCAACGAGTTGAAGAAGCGGACCGATGCGCTGCCGACCGGCCGGCAGGTCATGTTCAAGGTGACCCTGCCCGACGTCGCCGATCTCTACAAGCCGCTGATTGATCACCCGAGCGTCGTCCGTGTCGTCGCCCTGTCCGGGGGTTATTCCCGCGCCGAAGCCTGCC
>JBLMXS010000022.1:0-11576 GCA_050257895.1 Thiohalocapsa sp. | reverse complement strand
GATGGTGCTGATCAACCCGGTCATCGAGCCGATCGGCAACGAGTGCGCCTACGGCTGGGAAGGCTGCCTGTCGGTGCCCGGGCTGCGCGGGGTCGTGCCGCGCCATCTGCGCATTCGCTATCGCGGCTTGGGGCTCGACGGCGAGGCGATCGACCGCGAGGCGGCCGGATTTCACGCCCGCATCGTGCAGCACGAATGCGACCACCTCGACGGGATCCTCTACCCGCAACGCATGACCGACCCTCGCCTGTTAATGTTTGCCGAGGAATTGCAGCGGCATCCGGTGGATTTGCGCGAGTTCCTCGCGGCCGAGGCGACGCCGTGAGAAGCCCCTTGGCCGAACAGGAGCGCGAGCGGCTGGTTGTCGCGATGCTGCCCGATGTCGCGTTCGACGGCTGGGGCCGCGCATCGCTGCGTCACGCCGCGCGCCGCACCGGCATCCCGGTCGCTGAGGCGCTGGCCTTGTTCCCGCGCGGCGGCGCCGACATGGTCGCCGCCTTCAGCCGCTGGGCCGACCATGAGATGCTGCAGCTGCTGGCGGCGGTGGCAGCGGAGGCGCTGGAGCCGGTCGGCCTGTCGGCGCGCATCGCACTGGCGCTCAGCCTGCGGTTCGAGGTGCTGATGCCGTGGCGCGAGGCGGTGCGGCGCAGCCTGGCGGTGCTGGCGATGCCGCAGAACGGCCCGCTGGGGCTGCGCCTCCTCTACGAGACGGTCGATGCGATGTGGCGCGGCGTCGGCGACCACGCCAGTGATTTCAGCTTCTACACAAAGCGCGCCTCGCTGGCCGCCGTGCAGGCCGCCGCGACGCTCTACTGGCTCGAGGACCGCTCGCCGGACATGGCCGAGACGCGCGCCTTCATCGACCGCCGGTTGGCCGATTTGCACCGGATCGGCGGCATGCGCGAGCGCCTCAGCGCCGCTGTCGAGGCCTTGCCGAACCCGCTCCGGGTGCTGCGTCCGTCGCGCTGAGACGGCGCCGGGTTCGACGCTATTGGGTCTGCGGGCGCTCCGGGATCGCGGCCGCCTGTTGCTGCCGGTACTGGTCGAGCGCGGCGGCGACCGCCGGATCGCTCAGCGCCAGCGTCGCCGCCGCAAACAAGGCCGCGTTGACGGCCCCGGCGCGGCCGATCGCGAATGTTGCGACCGGCACGCCGGCCGGCATCTGCACGATCGACAAGAGGCTGTCGAGGCCGCCCAGCCCGCGGCTCTCCATCGGCACCCCGAGGACCGGCAGCGAGGTCAAGGCGGCCGTGACCCCGGCGAGATGCGCGGCGCCGCCGGCGCCGGCGATGATCGCCTTCAGCCCGCGCGCCTGGGCGCCGGTGACGTAGGCGTGCAGCCGGTCGGGCGTGCGGTGCGCCGAGATGATGCGCGCCTCGCAAGCGATGCCGAGCCGGTCGAGCGTATTGACCGCATGCTGCATCGTCTCCCAATCCGATTGGCTGCCCATGATGACGCCGATCGTGCAGGCGCTCTCGCTCATCCCGCCCCCTTCAGCCGGAGTTAACGCAAGCCGCGGATTATAGGGGCGAAGACCAGGGTCACAAGGGGTGCCCGGCATCTCCGTAGGCATGGTTCAGGTGCCGCCGCGTGACCCGAAATTCATTTCGAATTTTGTGCATCCGTCGATTATAGACAGCGGGCCCAGCCCAAAATCCGCACGCGAGGGGATGTCGCCGCCGATGCCAAGCCATGGTTCAAAGCCGCCTGCGCCGGGCGCCAATGCGGAGCGGCCGCGGCGCCGCGCCGGCGATCTGGCCGGTGCCGGCGGCGAGGCGGCGACGAGCGGCCTGCTCTCTGCCATCCCCAAGACGGCGCTGACCCCGGAATTGCGCCAGGCGGTCGCGGCCCTGGTGGCCGAGCGCGACCGGCTGCGCGACGAGCTCGGCAAGGCGCGCAGCAAGATCGCCTCGCTCGAGCGCCTCGCCGACGAAGATTCGCTCACGCCGGTGGCCAATCGGCGGGCCTTCGTCCGCCAGCTCTCGCGCATGATCGCCTTTACCAACCGCTACGGCGTGCCGGCCAGCGTCGTCTATTTCGACGTCAACAACATGAAGCAGATCAACGATGCGCACGGCCATCCAGCGGGCGACGCGGCGCTCCGCCACATCGCCGGCGTCTTGCAGGAGAACATCCGGTCGAGCGATGTCGTCGGCCGACTGGGCGGCGACGAGTTCGGCGTGATCCTGGCGCAGACCGACGCCGAGCAGGCGCTGAGCAAAGCGGCCGCGCTGGCCGAGGCGATCGCCGAGACGCCACTCAACTGGGGCGGCGAGACGCTGCCGGTGTCGGCCGCCTACGGCGTCTATTCGTTTTCCGGCAGCGACGACGCGCAACAGGCGATCGAAGCCGCCGACCGGGCGATGTACCAGCAGAAGCGGTCGCACGCCCAGGGCGGCGGCTAGACCATCTCGCCTTTAATCAATCGTCACGGCCCGGCTTGACCCAGCTATCCAGTGACGCGGCAAGGAGGTCCCCGGGTCAAGCCCGGGGATGACGACCTTGTTGGGGTGGTTCAGCCGACGGCGACCGCCAGCACCGCGGCCGGCCGCTTGCCGACATCCTCCGTCGTCAGCGCCGTCAGGGCGCCCGTCGCCTCGTCGATGCGATAGGAGGCAAGGCGTCCGGAGGCGGTGCCGGCGGCGTAGACGAAACGCCCGGACGGGTCGATCGCGAAGGCGCCGGGCACCGCTTCGGTTGGCACATGCCCGGCCGCCGTCAGTTGGCCGCTGGCCGGATCGACCGCGAACCCGGCAACGCTGTTGTGGCCGCGATTGGCGGTGTAGAGAAAACGGCCGGACGGCGTCAGGTGGATCTGCGAGCAGGTGTTGCGGCCGCTGAAGCCGGCGGGGAGGCTGGCGACCGTCTCGGCATGCGATAGCGTGCCCGCAGCGCGGTCGAGCCGGTAGCTCGAGACGCTGCAGCCCTGCTCGTCCGAGAAATAGACGAGGTCGAGGCTCGGGTGGAAGCAATAGTGGCGCGGCCCGATAGGGCCTGAAGGCTCGACCCGGAACGGCGCATTCGGGCTGAGCCGGCCGGTCTCCGGGTCGAAGCGGAACTGCGCGATGAAATTGGGGCCGGGATTGTCTTTCGGCGGTTCGAGCACGTTGTCGTTGAGGCGGGCGATATGCGGCACGAAGGCGAAGCGGTTGGAGGGGTCGGTCTGGATCGCGTGCGCGCCGGTGGCGGTCTCGTGCCGGTCGATGGCGGGGCCGGCGACCGCACCGTTCCCGCCGATTGGATGCACCGCCGCATAGCCGCCCTGGTAGTAGGCGACGAGCATGAAGCGGCCGCTGCGGTCGGGAGCGAGGAAGGTTGGCGCATGGTCTTGCCGGATTGTGGCGAGCGGCGAGAGGCCGCCAGTCGCCCGGTCGATGCGAAAGCTCGAGATCGCCGGTACGGTGCGGTGGCCGACATAGAGCACCAGCCGGTCGGGGCTGATCGCCGTCACCGACGGCCCGCCCGGCGCCGCCACCTGGCTGCGCTTTGTTAGCGCGCCGCTCGCCCGGTCGATCGCAAAGGCGGTGATCCGGTCGTCGTCCTGCGTGCACACATAAAGCATGTCGGGCATCGTTGGCCTCCCCGCAGCTGGAGCGCTATTGGGGCACCCCGTGCTGCCGGCGGCAAGCAAAACGAGTCGAGGCGCGCAGCGATGAACCATGCCGCATAGAGCCGGCAGCGCCGACCTCCCGCTGCATGGCGGCCGGGTCCCGCAATGGCTGGCCGACCGCATGACGCGGCTCGGCGCCGCGATCAGCGAGGCGATCGTCCACCATTACGGCCGCGACGAGCTGCTGCGACGCCTGGCGCACCCGTTCTGGTTCCAGTCGTTCGGCGCGGTAATGGGGATGGATTGGCATTCCTCCGGCATTACCACCAGCGTCGTCGGCGCGTTGAAGCGCGGCCTCTTGCCATTGGCCGGCGAGCTCGGGGTGCATGTGTGCGGCGGACGCGGGCGGCATTCGCGGCAGACGCCGCACGAGCTGACGGCGATCGGCGAGCGGGTCGGCATCGATGGCGCGGCGTTGGCGACGGCGAGCCGCCTTGTCGCCAAAGTCGACAGCGCCGCGGTACAGGACGGCTTTGACCTTTACCTGCACGGCTTCATCGTCACCGATGACGGCAACTGGGTCGTCGTGCAGCAGGGGATGAACGGCACTCTGCGGCAGGCGCGCCGTTATCACTGGCTGTCCGAGGGGCTGGAGAGCTTTGTCCAGGAGCCGCATGCGGCGATAGAGGGCCCGGGCCGCGGCGAGATCGTCAACCTGACCGACCGCCGCGCCGCCGCCTCGCGCCGGGCGCAGCTGGATCTCCTGGCCTCGCTCGGCCCCGACGGCATCGCTCGCAAATTGCAGACGCTCCCGACGCCCCAGCCGCAGGCGCCGGCGCCGATCCCGGAACAGGCGACCCTGCCGCACTTGGTGATGCCGGCCCATCATGAGGTGCGGGCGAGCGATGTCTTCGCGCGCCGCCTGCATGCCACGCTCGCCGCCGCCGCGGAGCGCGCTCCGGCCGATTTCGGCGAACTGCTGCTGGTGCCGGGGGTCGGCGCCCGGACCGTCACGGCGTTGGCGAGTGTCGCCGAAATCGTGCATGGGACGCCCTGCCGCTTCGCCGATCCGGCGCGCTTTGCCTTTGCGCATGGCGGCAAGGACCGCCACCCGTTCCCGGTGCCGCTGCGCGTCTATGACGAGACGATCCGCGTGCTGCAACGAGCGGTGCGGCATGCCCGGCTGGGCCGCGAGGAGGAGCTCGCCGCGCTGCACCGCCTCGACGACCAGGCGCGCCTCCTCGAGCGACATGCGGCCGGGCCGGACGTGCCCGACCTCATTGCGCAGGAGCGCGCAGACTCAGCTGCATTCGGCGGCCGCAGCGTCTTCGGGTGGGAGCCGGCGCCGTAACGGACTGCCGGCGTCCCCTCCGGCACTCGGATTCCCGCTGTCACCGGCAGCGCGCTTCGCTATCATGCAGCAGGCGGAAAATGGCGGGGTCGGCAATGTCCGAATCCGGATCCTTGTTCCTCGACGCCTTGCACCGGCGTGTTGACGAGACGCTCGACGCCTGCACGCGGTGCGGCAACTGCGTCACGGCCTGTCCGATGGTCGAGCCGGCCGGGATCGACCTCGGTCCCGACAACGCCGAGGCCCCGGCGGTGGCGGCCGGCATCCTCGACCTGCTGGCCGGGGGCGAGGGCACCGCGGCGGCCGAGCGCTGGGCGCAGGTCTGCACCAACAGCGGCCGGTGCATCCCGGCTTGCGAGCACGGCGTCAACCCGCGCTTTATGGTCAACATGGCCCGGATCGCCGCCAAGGCGAAGCGCGGCGACGACGAGGTCAGGCGGACGGCGCACCGCTATTTCACGACGATGGGCCGCAGCACGCGCGTCATCTCGCGGCTGCAGCTGCCGCCGGAAATCGTCGCGCGCATCAACCCGCCGCTGCGGCCGGCCGGCGAGTATCCCGAACAGGCGCCCGACATCGTCTTCTACACCGGCTGCAACGTCATCAAGACGCCGCACATCGCGCTTTTGGTGCTCGAGGTGCTGGACGCGCTCGGCGTCTCCTACGAGGTGATGGGCGGCACCGCGACGTGCTGCGGCATCCAGCAATTCAAGCAGGGCGACGCCAAGACGGCCGGCCGCGTCGGGTTCAACACGATCGAGCGGCTGGCAAGGCCGGGCGCCTCGCGGGTCATTGCCTGGTGCCCGAGCTGCCATATCCAGATCGGCGAGGTGGCGCTGCCGGCCTACCGCGAGAGCGTCGGCGCGCTGCCGTTCGACATCGCCCCGATCGCCGAGTTCTTCGCGGAGCGGCTCGACGCGCTGCGCCTGCTCTTCACCCATCCGGTGCCCAAGCGCGTCGCCTTGCAGGAGCGGGCGGCCTTGCCGCGGGTGATTGCCGCGGTCAAAGAGGTGTTGCGGGCGATCCCCGAGCTGGAAGTCGTCGAGCTCGACGTGCCGGTCGTCAGCACCCAGGCCAACCACCTCTCGGTGCTGCCGAAGTTCAAGGCCGAATTGCGCGAGCGCGAGTTCGCCGCCGCCGCGGCAGCCGGCGTCACCACCTTCGCCTCGATCTTTCACGGCTGCCATCGCGAGCTGGTCAAGTTCCAGCCGCAAGTGTCGTTCGAGCTGCTGAATTTCATGGAGCTGATCGGCGAGGCGATGGGCATCCACATCCCCGATCTCTACAAGCGGCTCAGCCTGATCGGCGACGTCGATGCGATTATCGCTGATGCGGCCGATCTGATCGCGGCGCACCGGCTCGATCTCGACACGGTGCGCGATGTGTTGGCCGACGACATCTACGGCGGCGGCGCTTCGGTCCCCAACCGGCCGGTGAGCTGAGACGGCACGATGGACAAGGAAGTGATCGAATTGCTGGCGCGGCGGGCGGGCCTCGAGAAGGCGCTGGCCGAGTTCCCCGACGATGTCGCCGCGGCTGCCGAGCAGGCGGCGAGTGTCGCGGCACGCATCAAGGCGCCGACCGAGCCGGCCGCCGAGCCGTGGCCGCCGATGCGCGCGGGGGACGGGCTGTGAGCGACCTCCACTGGCTCAGCGCGACCGCGGCGGCGGACGCGATCGCCGCCCGCGAGCTGTCGCCGGTCGAGCTGACGAAGGCCCTGCTCGACCGCATCGCCCGGCTCGACCCCGCGCTGCACGCCTTTATCCGCCTCGACGCCGAGGCGGCGATGGCGGCGGCCAAGGCGGCCGAGAGCGAGATCATGGCCGGGCGCCGGCGCGGCCCGTTGCACGGCGTGCCGGTCGGCATCAAGGACATCATCGACGTCGCCGGCCTGGCGACCACCTGCCACTCGAAGATCCTGATCGACAACATCGCCGCCGCGGACGCGGTCTGCGTCGCCAAATTGCGCGGCGCCGGGGCGATCGTGCTCGGCAAATTATCGACGCACGAATTCGCGATCGGCGGGCCCAGCTTCGACCTGCCGTTCCCGCCGGCGCGCAACCCGTGGAACACCGAGCATCATCCCGGCGGCTCGTCGTCCGGTTCGGGGGCCGGTATCGCGGCCGGGCTCTTTCCGCTCGCCCTTGGCAGCGATACCGGCGGCAGCGTGCGCAACCCGGCGAGCGCCTGCGGCATCGTCGGGATGAAGCCGACCTACGGCCTCGTCTCGCGGCGCGGCGTCTTCCCGCTGTCGTTCACCCTTGACCACGTCGGACCGCTGACCCGCAGCGTCACCGACAACGCGCTGCTGCTGGCGACGATCGCCGGCTACGATCCGCTCGATCCGGGCAGCGCGGCGGCGCCGGCGGGCCATTACGGCGCCGGCCTGGAGCGCGGCGTGCGCGGCTTGCGGATCGGCTTCATCCGGCATTTCCACGAGATCGACCTGCCGGCCGACCCCGAGGTGACGGCAGGGCTGGAGCATGTTGCGCGCACGCTGCAGGCGGAAGGCGCCGAGCTGCGCGACATCCGCCTGCCGACGCTCGGCGAGTTCGGCGCGGTCAACCGGGTCATCCTACACAGCGAGGCCTGGGCGATCCATGCCCCATGGCTGCGCGAGCGGCCCGCGGATTACGGCAGGCTGGCGCGGCGGCGGCTGCTGCCTGGCGCGTTCCTCGCCGCCGGCGACTATGTGCAGGCGCAACGGCGGCGGCGCGAGATGATCGCCGCGGTCGAAGCGGCATTGCGCGAGGTCGACGTCTTGATGTGCGCCAGCGCTATGGATCCGCCGAGCCGCATCGAGGATGCCGAGGAGACCGAGCGCACCTATCCGCGGCAGGCGCGCACGCCCTTCAACGTCACCGGTCACCCGGCGCTGGCGATGATGGCCGGGCTGTCGTCGCGCGGCCTGCCGCTGGCCGTGCAGTTCGTCGGCCGCTATTTCGCCGAGGCGACGGTGTTCCAGGCGGCGCGCGCCTGGGAACGCGCCGTCCATACCGACGAGAAGCACCCGCCGCTGGCGTAGGCGCGACCCAATAGTTCTTCCACATTCCCATCATTGCGAGCGAAGCGAAGCAATCGCGATCCGCCGAGGACTCTCGCGCCGGATTGCTTCGTCGCAGCGTCCTCGCAATGACGCCAATGCGTATGAATTCGCGGCCCCGGCGCAGTCCCGCGCAAGCCGGAACCCACCCCACAAGCATCAGCGGGCTTGCCGTAATGGGTCCCGACTTTCGCCGGGAATGCGGCGTAATATCTTTCCGGCCGGCGGTCCACGACCGGGTCGCGGTCCAAGCGCGCGGCTCGCCGCAATCTCGACACGCCGGCGTGTCCCCCTGTTGTCGGACCAACAACGCCCGCTGACCCCAACTCGATGATCGATACCGCGTTTGTCCTTCTCGTCATCGCGGGCCTGCTGGTCGTCGTCGGCCTCAGCCAGCCGCTCGCCGTGCGCATCGGCCTGCCGCCGTCGGTGCTGCTGGCGGTCGCCGGCATCGGCATCGGCAGCTTTCCCGCCTTGGCGCCGCGGCTTGGCCTCGATGGCTGGCCGCACGGCATCGCCTCGCTGTTCGCCAACCTGCCGATCAGCTCGGTGACGTTCATTTATGTGTTCCTGCCGCTCTTGGTGTTCGAGGCCGGCATCGTCACCGACGTGCGGCGCACCGTCGGCGACGCGGCGGCGATCCTGCTGCTCGCCGTTGTGGCGACCATCATCGCGACCGCGACGGTCGGCTTCGCGCTGTGGCCGCTGGCGCCGGTGCCGATCGCGGTGTGCCTCCTGCTCGGCGCCGTCGTCGCGCCGACCGATCCGGCGGCGGTCATCACGATTTTTCGCGATGTCGGCGCCCCGGCGCGCCTGACCCGCCTCGTCGAGGGTGAGGCGTTGCTGAACGACGCGGCGGCGATCGCGCTGTTCGTCGTGCTGCTCGGCATGGTCGTCGCCGGCGGCGAACCGGATGCCGCCGAGGGGTTCGCCGAGTTCGCGCTGTCGTTTGCCGGCGGCGGCGTGGTCGGGTTTGCCGCCGGCCGCATCATGTTGTGGATCATGCCATGGCTCGGCGACGACCGGCTGGCCGAGGCGACGCTGACGGTCGCCTTCGCCTATCTCGCGTTCATCGCCGCCGAGCGGCTGTTCCATGTCTCGGGCGTCGTCGCCGTGCTGGCGGCGGGGCTGACCGTCAGCGCCCTCGGCCCCGCCCGCATCGCGCCCGAGAACTGGTCGTTTCTGACCGAGTTGTGGGACCAGATCGCGTTCTGGGCGCGCTCCTTGATCTTCGTGCTGGCGTCGATCCTGGTGCCGCGCCTCCTGGTCGACATCGGCTGGCGCGACGGCGTGTTGCTGCTGGTGCTGATCGCCGCCGCGTTCGGCTCGCGGGCGTTCTCACTGTTCGTGCTGGTGCCGCCGCTCGAGCGGTTGCGGCTGACGCAGCGTATTGACGCCTCCTACAAGCTGGCGATCATCTGGGGCGGGCTGCGCGGCGCGCTGACACTGGTGCTGGCCCTGGCGGCGACCGAGAACGCCGTGCTCAGCCCCGAGATTCAGCGCTTTGTCGCGGTGTTGGCAACCGGCTTCGTGCTGTTCACGCTGTTCGTCAACGGGACAACGCTGCGGCTGGTAATCCGCCTGTTGGGGCTCGACCGTCTGTCGCCGCGCGATGCGGCGCTGCGCGACCGCATCCTCGCCTTGTCCTATGCCGAAGCCGGCCGCGCGGCGCGCGACATCGCGCAGGCGCACGGGCTGTCCGAGACCGCGGAGGAGCTGGTGCGGCAGCCGTTCGAGGCAAAGGCAGCCGCGGGCGAAGCCGAGATCGCCGGCGGCCGCCTCAGCCAGCGCGATCGGCTGGCGATTGCGCTGGTCGCGCTCGCCAACCAGGAGCGCGTGCTGGTCCTGGAGATGCGGCACGACCGCGCCGCCTCGCCGGGAGCGATCCAGGTGCTGCTGGCCAATGCCGACGGGCTGGCCGAGGCGGTGCGCAGCGACGGCCGGCTTGGTTATTGCCGGGAAAGCGAGACGGCGCTCGCCTTGCCGCTTGGCTTCCGGGCCGGCTATGCCCTCTATCGCCGGGTCGGCATCGCGCGGCTGTTGGCGGCGCGCCTCGCCGACCGCCTCGAGATGCTGCTGACGACGCGCTTCGTCGTCGAGCGCCTCTACGCCTTCAACCGGCAGCAGATTGCGGCGCTGTTCGGCGAGCGGCTCGCCGCCGTTGCGCATGCGATGATCGATCGCCGCCGCGCGATGATCCTGGCGGCGCTCGACGCGCTGCGACGGCAATTCCCCGATTATGTGACCGAACTCGAGACGCGCTTTCTGCGGCAGTCGACGCTGCGCCACGAGATGACGCGGTACCGCAGCCTGTTCGAGGAGGGGCTGATCTCGCACGAGGTCTACCAGGATCTGCAGCGCGGCCTCTTGGGACCGCATGCCGACGCCGGTCGGCCGCGCTTCGATATCGGCCTCGACACGCACCAGCTGGTCAAGCGGCTCGACATCCTGGCCGGGCTCGACGAGCGCCAGCTCGACCGGGTGTGCCGGCTGCTGCGGCCGCGCTTCGCGTTGCCGGGTGAGGTGATCGTGCGCCGCGGCAGCCGCGCCGACGCCGTGTTCTTCATCGCCTCGGGCGAGGTCGAGGTGGTGTTGCGCGGACGCCGCGTCACGCTCGGCGATGGCGAGTTCTTCGGCGAGATGGCGCTGCTTGCCGGACGCCGCCGGGTCGCCGACGTCACCGCGCTGAGCTACTGCCACCTGTTGGTGCTGCGCCGCAGCGATCTCGAGCGCTTTATGCGCGCCAACCCGCAGGCGCGCGCAGCGATCCATGCGGTGGCCTCCGCCCGCAATGCGATGAACGCCGCCGACCGCGCCGCCGTCGCCAGCGAATAACGATCACCTCTCATTCAGCGTCATGCCCGGGCTTGACCCGGGCATCCACACGCAACCGCTCAGCGCTGGACCGATTCTCGTGGATGGCCGGGTCAAGCCCGGCTATGCCGATCCTTTTGACGGCTTCCCGTCAGCAGCAATCCTTACGCCCGCGTCTCTTCGCGGTAGAGCTGCAGGGCTTGCATCACCGGCGCGTCGCTGAAGCTGAACAGAAAGGCCGGGCGGTCGCCCTCGTTGATGTGCTCGCAGAAGGCCCAGGTCGGCACCGTGAACACGTCCTTGTCGTCCCAGTCGAGCCGCTGGTCGCCGACCACCGAATAGCCGCTCCCTTCGACCACGTGATAGTTGGTGCAGCAGACACGGCGGCGCGCCCGTGTCTTCTCGCCGGGCCGCAGCAGCTGCATATGGCAGGCGATCGTCGGCATCACCGGGCCGCCGGTGCGCCGGTTAACGTAGTCGAGCCCGATCCCCTCGCCGGCGGCCCCGCCGCCGTCGGCATCGGCCAGCTTCTGCAAGGCGGCCCGCATCTCCGCCATCGGGTAGTGCCACTCGGAGGCATTGACCGGCGCGGCAATCTCCTGCCTGTCCCGGTGATACTCCTCGTAGAACTCGGCCTCGAGCATTCGCACCAGCGGGGTATCCAGGCCGTCCAGCCAGATCATCGGGGTATCGGTGTCGTTGGCGTGGTCGTGCCACGACCAGTTTGGGGTGAGCACGAGATCGCCGGGCAACATCGGCACCCGCTCGCCATTGACCACCGTGTAGCCGCCCTTCCCCTCGATGATCAGGCGCAGCGC
>JBLMXS010000021.1:0-19402 GCA_050257895.1 Thiohalocapsa sp. | reverse complement strand
GTGTAGTTCGTCAGGCCGGTGCCGACTGCGGCGCTCGGCGTGATCACATAGTCGCCGACCGTCACCGTGCCGGCAGCGCCGGCGCTCGTCAATGTGACCCCGCTCACCGTGTCGCCGTTGACGAGACCCTTCGCCGTGAACCCGCTGCTGCCGAGCGCCAGGTTCTCGCCGTAGGTCTTGCTGCGGTCCGCCGCGGCCACGGTCAGCAGGGCCGGGCTGACGCTCAGCGTGGCGTTGACATAGCTGATCGTGTAGTTCCCCAGCCCTGCCCCGAGCGCGGCGCTCGGCGTGATCACATAGTCGCCGACCGTCGCCGTACCGGCAACGCCGGCGCTCGTCAATGTGACCCCGCTCACGGTGTCCTTGCCGACCAACCCCTTCGCCGTAAACGCGGTGGTGCCGAGGAACAGGCTTTCGCCGTAGGTCTTGTTCTGGTCGGCGGCGGCGATCGTCAGTGCCGCCGGCGTGATCGTGCCGATCGGCGCGTCGGTGACGGCGGCAATGGCGTAACCGAAGACCGGAACGCCGCCGCGGGTCGCCTTGATCGTCGGCAGCGTCGTCAGCGTGACGTCGATGCTGGTGCCGACCCCGGCTGTCGCATAGGAGCCGCTGACCTTGCCAAAATCGGCCGTCACGCTGTCGCCGGCGACGATGCCGGTCGTGGTGTAGCCGGCGGCGGCGGTCGGCAGCGCCGTGGTGCCGTCGTAGACCTTGGTGACGCCGGTCAGCTTGAGGACCGGCGCCAGGCTGTAGAGGAAGCCGTTGCCGGCCGCCGCCGGCGCGCTGCCCGTCAGCGTGTGGAGTGTGAAGGCGGCGCCGTACTGGATGAAGTCCGGCACCAGCCCGCCATCGGCATCGAGGTTCGGATCGGTGGAGTAGACGAGCCAGTGCCCACCCGCGACCGCAGAGAGCGCACCGGCGCCGGCATTGTTGGTGAACTTGCCGAGCGTGCCGAGCGTGATCGCGCTGCCGGTGACAACGGCATCGGCGGCGATCGTCAGGTCGCCCGCGGTGCCGACGGTGACCGTGCCGTTGCTGCCGATGCCGTTCTCCAGCGCCAGCGGTATGCCGGCCGGCACCGCCTTCGTCGCCGGCGCGATCGTGAATCCGAGCGTGTCGGCGAAGCGGATGGCGCCGGTGCCGAGCGCCGGGAAGTCGGCATCGCCGTTCAATGCGGCCAGCGTGACCTTGCCGCCAACCGTGTTGGCGCCCGGCTGATCGAGCGTGATGTCGCCCGTGGTGGCGCCGGCGGGATTGGTGACGGCGACAAGGTTGCCGGCGGTGATCGCGCCGCCCGCGCTTTCGGTGATCGTGCCGACCGAAGAGAGAGTCGCGGTCTTGCCGCTGCCGGCAGAAACCGGGGCGGCGATCGTCAGGTCGCCTGCTGCCGCACCGGTGACGGCCAGCGTCACATCGCCGCTGGTGCCGACGACACCGGCGATCCGCAAGTCCTGGCCGTTGACGAGGGTGATGGCGGCGGCATCGCCGGCGTGGAACGGCCCGAATTTGTGGACAAGGTTCACCGCCCCGAAATCGGCGGTGCCCACGGCGCTGCCGCTCAACGTATCGGCCAGGATAAAGCCGGCGCCCGTCTCGTCGATCGTACCGGCCGAGGTAAGCGTCACGTTCGAGCCGTTGAGCGCCAGCACGGGGGCGCTCAGCTTGATGGTCGACCCGGTGCCGGTCGTCGTCAGCGACAGGTTGCCGCCGGTCGACACCAAGCCGAGCGTGAGCGGCGTGGCGTTGGTCAGGCTGGCATCGGCGCCGATTCCGGTCGTCAACAGGCTAACCGTGCCGGCAAGCTTGTTGGCGCTGTCGAGCGCGATCGTGCTGCCGGTTGCGCTGCTCGTGAACAGCGCATCACCGGCGATGATGACGGCGCCGCTCTGCTGGCTGATCGCACCCGCCGCGATCAGCGTCGCCTTGCCGCTGCCCGCGGCGACCGGCTGGTGCAGCGCAATGTCGCCGGAGCTTGTCGTCGTCAGCGTCACGGCGCCGTTATTCGTGGTGATGCCGCTGACACCGCCGACCGTATCGACCGCCAGGGTGGTCGCGGTGTTGTTGAAGGCGAGGCTGGATCCGGCGCCGGTCAGGCTCGCCGCCAGCTTGTCGATCGTGTTGTCGCCGAGGAGCGACACCGATCCCGCCGAAAGGATCAACAGGCTGCCGGGGTCGATGGCGCCGCTCGTCTGCGTGATCGCGGCGGGGGAGTCCAGCGTCACCTGGTTCTTGGCGGCCGTGACGTCGCCGGCGAGGGTCAGGTCCCCGGTGGTCGTCTTGAGCGTGATCGGGCCGCTGGCCGAACTGATCGCCCCGGTCGTCGTCAGCGCCTGATCGTTGCTCAAGCTGATCCCGGCCGATCCCGATCCGGTGTCGCTGAACGGCCCGAAGGTGCCGATCTGATTGCTGCCGTTGAGGGTCGCGCCGCCGACCGAACTGCCGGCCAGAACAGCGGTAGAAACGATGCCGCTTGTCTGGTTGATTTTGCCGGCCGCAGAGATTGTCACTTGTCCCAGGTCGGCCGCGACATCTCCCAATAGCGTGATGTTGGAGGCGGCGCCGGTCGTCGTTAGCGACAGGTTGCCGCCGATGGTGGCGGCCCCGATTGTCACCGGCGCGGCATTGGTGAGGCTGGCGTCGGCGCCGTCGCCGGTGGTGCTGAGCGTCACCGTGCCGGCGAGGTTGTTGGCTTCGGTCAGCGTGATCGTGCCGCCGGTGCTGCGGTTGGTGAAGGATGAGCCGTTGGCGGAGAGGATCCCGGACGGGGTCTGCGAGATCGCGCGGGGGGTGCCGGCCGGGTTGATGCCGGCAGTCGCGGCGAAGCTGCCGGCGACCGTCACCGCGTTGGCGAAGCTGACGTCGCCGCCGGCATTGAGCGCCAGCGAGAGCTTCGCCGCGCCGCTGTCGCTGATCGGCGAATTGACGAAGATGCCGCCGGCCCCGCCGCCATCGCCGGCCTTCAAGGTCAGCGTCGCCGAGGTCGCGGTCACTCCGGTCATCGTGATCGCGCCGTCACTGCCGCCGGGGCTCTCGCCGACAAGGATGTTGCCCGGCGTGTCACCCTCGGGGCTGCTGGTCGTCACGGTGACCGAGGTCCCCGAGTCGAGGACGGCGGCGATCACCGCCGGCGAAATTGTCGATTTGTCGGAGGTCGGCGAGCATGCCAGCGGCGCGCCGAAGCAAAACGCGGGCGTCGTGTTGAGGTGGAAGTTGCTGGTGATGGTGATGTCGCTGTCGGGGTCGAGCAGCCAGCGGCCCGCGCTCCCCAATCGCGCGGACGCGTCGACGCTGGCCGGCGTCCCGATGCTCAGCGTCTGCTTGCCCGAGGTCTCGACCCAGCCGCCGTTGCCGCCCGCTTTGCCGCCCGTTGCGAGGATCGTGCCGTCGAAAATCGTCGTCCCCTCCGACCACACCGCGACGGTGCCGCCGTTGCCGGTGCCGGTAGCACTGGCGTCGATCGCGGCGCCGGCCGAGATCGTCGCGGCCAGCGCGTTGCGCACCAGCGGGTCGGCGCCGTGCGGGCCGCCGCCGACGCTGACGTTGCCGCCGCCATGGTGGCCGCGCGCGTCGATGCGGGCGGTACCGGCCAGCTCCACCGTGCCGCCGGTGACGGCGGCGCTGCCGCCGGTCTCGCCAGGAGCTAGCCCGGACACGTCGATCGCGCCGCCCACCCGGGCCCGGTTGCCGATGCCGGCGTCGATACTGACCGCCCCGCGCGCCGCGCCGCCGGCGCTGGCCGTATAGGTGCGGGCGTTGATCGTGCCCGGCATGTCGATGACGTTGCTCAAGAGGCCCGCCGCCGCGTCGGCCGTCAGCAGCACGGTGCCGCCGGCGGCGTCGATCCGGCCGGCATTCGCCACGAGGCTGGCAAGCGGCTTACCGTCGCGGCCCAGCGGCACCCGGCCCACGGTCGAGCCGACATCGAACTTGATCAGCCCGTCGCCGTAGAAATCGAGCGTGTAGGTCTGCGCCCCGCCCAGCACCACCTTGCCGAGCCTGGCAGTGATGACGCCGTTATTGGCGACCCCCGGCCCGACCAGCGCCGCCAGCCCCTTCTCAGCCACCGTAATCTGCCCGTTATTGACGATGCGGGCCCGCGGGTCGGATGACGGGATCGAGAAGTTCATCCGGCCGGCCATGAAGTCGGCCGTGCTGATGTCGGTCGGCGTCGCGATCAGGCTGTTGACGTTCACCTGCGCGCCGCGCGTGAAGACGATGCCGCTCGGGTTGACCAGCACCAGTTGGCCATTGGCGGAGAGCTTGCCTGCGATCACCGACGGGTCGCCGGCCTTGACCCGATTGAGCGCGATCGCGCGGGCCGAGGGCTGGACGAACCGCGTCGTCTCGCTGGGGGCGATATTGAAGCTCTGCCAGTTGATGGCGGCGCGCGGCGTCGACTGCTCGATCGTCAGCGTGCCCGGGGCGGTCGTCGCGATAGTCGCCTGGCCGCCGACCACCTGGCCGCCGAGCGGGTTGGCCGCGAGCGGGACGGCGGCCAGCGGCAATATCGCGGCAGCCGCCGCCGCAGCGCGTTTCGCACGCCGCAGGACGGCGCCGAGCCTCGCGATGCGACGGTCTTTTGGCGGCACGATCCCCCGCGGCGCGGCCAGGTTAGCAACGGATGCAAAGTCTACGGGGTCGTCGGCTCGAATTGAAGCGTCATAACCGTGATGGTTGTGCCGCTTGGCCCGGTAAAGCGGGTCAGCCTGGATCACGATAGGTTTCGCTGCGCTCAACCCATCCTACCCGCATCCGATCATTCCGTAGGATAGGCTGAGCTAGGCGAAACCCATCGCGCCGCCGGTCAATATTGCAGCAAGACCCGGCTGAAGACGGCGTAGCCGGCGTCGGGCTTGGCCAGCGCACCGCTGGCGTGAGTGGTCAGCCGGTGCACCCCTTCGAGTTCGACATAGAGGAACGGCGCAAGGTTGCTGCGGACGCCGAGGCCGAACGAGTCGACCGTCCGGTCGACGCTGCCCGGCACCAGATTGTACCCGCGGCCGTAATCGAAAAACCCGTAGAATTGCACGTCGAGCCGTTTGTTGGGGCCGAACGGCGAGGCGTCTTCCCAGCCGGTGTTGAATTGCAGCTCGATGGTCGTGCCGATCGCGCGGTCGCCGGCGACCTGGCCGCTGAAGAAGCCGCGGCCGAAGCGGGTGCCGCCAAGCAGATATTCCTCACTCGGCGGCAGGATGTCGTTGGTGAACTGGCCGCCCAGCGACACCTTCAGCGCCGGCTGCACGTCCCCGAACGGCACGAGGTTCTGGACCCGCGTCATCTCGCCCGAGACTTTCGCGAAATCGATGACATTGCCGAGCCGGGCCGGCAGGATATTCGTATTCTTGCTGGCGCCGAACCCGGTGAAGCCGTGGCTGAGCTTCAAGGAGGCATTGTTGGCGGCCGGCAGGTTGGCGACGACGGCGTCCTGGAAATCGAGCGCGGCGCCGAGGCGACCGATACGCAGATGCGTCTCGCTCGCCTCACCGCCGGCGAGAAACGTCTCGACCAGCGAGTCGTAGGTGTCGATGTCGGCGTCGATGGAGAGATTGCGGCGGCGGCTGCGGATCACCGGATAGGCAAGGCTGGCGCCGGCGACCTGCAGATCGGCGTTGAAGCCGGTGCCGGCGAGCGCGCCGCCGGGCTGCGTGTTGCCGCGCCCGAAATAGAGGCGCGACTTCAGCCCCTCCGAATTGAGGAAGCTCGTCGTATCGACCTGGCCGAACACCTGCTCGCGGTTGAACGTGTTGAAGAACATGCCTTGGAGCTGCGTGCCGAACCGCGTGAAGGCGTTGGCCTGGCCGACCAGCAGGCCCTCATGCGGCCCGACCTCCGCGGACCCGCGATTGTCGTACTGGAACTGCGCGCCGAACGGCGCGAGACCGACCTGCGCCACCAGTTCAACGGCACCCGGCGCCGAGTCCGTCCTCCGCCGCAAAACGCCGCTCGCCGTGACGCCGGGAATGTCGTTGACGAGCAGCAGATAGCGCTCGAGGTCGGCATTGTTGGTCGGCCGGCGCTCGGTCAAATGCTGCAGGATCGCGAGCGCCAGCGTGCCGGCGTCGCCGATGTCGCCGTCGAGCTTGACGTCGCTGACGTAGCCCTCGGCGACGCGGATGACGAAGATCAGCCTTCCGTCGCGCCGCTCGGCTTCGCCATGCACCGTCGTCAGAATCCAGCCGTCGGCGCGGTAGCGGGTCTGCAGGCTCTCGACCGCCGCCAGGAGGCGCTCACGCGGCACGGTGCGGCCGATCAGGTCAGCGTATTGCGCGCGCACTTGGGCCGGGTCGTAGACCGTCACCCCCTCGATGCCAATGTCGTCGATGCGCGCCGGCGGGCCCGGCGGCACCGGCTCGGAGGAGGCGGTCGGCGGCGCCGGCGGCGGCAGCACCTGCGGCGTCGGCGCCGGCACGACGCGCTGCACCGGCGGCGTGACGAGCGGCGCAATCGGGGGCGCCTGGGCATTGGCGGCCGCGGGGGCAAGTAGCGCCAGCGCCAGCGCCGTCAGCGCGGGCCAGATCCGCCGATGCCGCCGTGCCCAGTCGCCGGACATCCCTTCGCCGACCGCCGTCCTCCGCAGGTGCGCCAGCGGTCTGCGATCCGCGGCAAAGGCTTCGTTGTAGCGGCAACCGGCAGGCGATTTCAAATACGCGGAAATTCCGGAAAAATTGATGGGTAGCGTTGCAGACAGGTCGCGCCATCGGGTCCTCGCCTGCAACGCGCGGGAGGTGGCGGGCGCGGCGCGACGGAGGGGGCGCGGTCGGCAACGCCCCCACCATTCCGCGCATGGTCCCCCTCCCCCGCTGCGCCAGGGAGGAAGAGCGCGGACTCAGAACTGTCCCTTCTTCAGCCGGTAGATATCGGGGTTGCGGGCGTCGAAAATGTAGGAGAGCGCGAGGGCGGTCGCGGTTTTCCGTGTTTTGGCTTGGCCGCGCCCAGCCGGATGAGAGGCGGCGGCGAGGCGCAGCACGGTCGTGTGCTTCTCGGCGTCCTCGCCCTTGAACACCAAAACCTCGCCGTCGCTGAGCCGGGCGTTGCTGATGACGCTTTCCGGCTCATACCCCGAATCGACCAGCAGCTGGCGCAGCTGGTCGGCCGCCGCAACGACGCGATCGGGCGCAATCTGCGGGTCGACCGCGGTGCCCCACAGGATATTGACCTGGATCAGCTTTTTCGTCGTGTAGCCGAAGATGTAGGAGACCCGTCCGGCACCCGCGCCTTCCAGCAGGTCGGGGACGACGACGCTCAGCACATGGGTTCGCTCGGCGAGGTTCTCCTCGCTCTTGATGCGGTCCGCCGGGATGCGGAAATCCCTGGCGATCGCGGCGCGGACTTCCGCTTCGCTCATCCCCCAATGCGCCGAGCGGAACCCCTCGACATGCACCCGCTCGGCCGGTGCCGCAGAGGGCGCCGCCGCAGAGGGAGCTGCCAGCTCATGTTCGACCGCCGCCGCCGGCGCCGCAGGCAGCAGCAGCGCCGTCAGCGCCGCAGCGGCAGCCGCGGCGGCAGGCAACATCATCGCCGACAAAGCTTCGCGGCCGAGCCGTATGATACGCGCTCCTCTACGCCTCGAAGCCGTAGAGCCGCGCGGCGTTGCCGCGGGTGATCTTGTAGACGTCGTCGGGGCTGGCATCCTTGAAATCGCGCGCGACGACCTCCTGCGAGTGCGGCCAGGACGAGGCCTGGTGCGGGTAGTCGCTCGACCACATGATGCGGTCGCTGCCGATGAACTGCCGGCTCTGCACCCCGACGTAATCGTCGATATAGGTGGCCCACATCTGCCGCTGGAAGTATTCGCTCGGCTTCAGCTGCATCGTAAAGCCGGCCGAGGCGCGCGAGCGCTCGGCGACCCGGTCCATCCGCTGCAGGTAATAGGGGATCCAGCCGATGTTGTTTTCCGCCGAGACGATCTGCAATTGCGGGAAGCGGTCGAGCACGCCCGAGAAGATCAGCACGCTAAAGGATTTCTCGACCTCGTAGCCGAGCACCGTGGTGCGCATGTAGCGCTCGCCCCAGTTCCACTGGCTCTCGACGCCCATGCCGGTGATCGCGTGCAGGCTGACCGGCATCTTCATTTCCTGCGCCGCCGCCCAGAACGGGTCGTACATGTCGGAGCTGTAGGGCTGCTCCTGCGGCGGCGAGCACCAGATCATCGCGCCCTTGAGCCCCATCTTGGCGCAGCGCTCGAGCTCCTGCGCCCCGGCCTTCGGGTCGTACAGCGAGATCAGCGCCAGGCCCGCCGTGCGCTTCGGCGCGTAGCGACAGAATTCCGCCAGCCAGTCGTTGTAGACGCGGAAGCAATCGGCCTGCAGCCCGGGGTCGCGCAGCCAGAAGATGCGGAAGCCGAGCGTCGTGTAGAGGACGTCGGCCTCGACGCCGTCGACCTCGTTGTCCTTCATGCGCTCAGCCGGATCCCAGCCGCCGGGGCGGGCATCGGCATAGGTCGCCTTGGTCAGGAACTCCTTCAGCTCCTCCGGGCTCTTGCCGGCGCCGAGGCCGATGCCGATCGGGTGCGGCGCATAGCCCTCGTAGAGGAAATAGGCGCCGTCGCGGCCGGGCGGGTTGACGACGAGGCGCGGCGCACGCTCGCGATACTTCTCCTTGCACCGCGTGGCCCACAGATCGGGCGGCTCGCTGACATGCGAGTCGGCGGAAATCAGACGATACTGCGCCATCTGGTGACCTCCCTTTGGTGCCGGCTCGGCCGGTACGGGTCCAGGGCCGGCTTCGCGGCCATGTTGCCGCTTCATGCCGGGGAGCGCCACCCTTTTGCGGCTGGTCGGGCCGAGGTTCAGGCCAAGGGCTGCGGCATCCGTGCGAGCTCGCTGCGGGTCCATTCGACGAGCTGCGCCGCCGAGCGCGCACCGGCAGCCCGCGCCAGCTCGCGGCCATCGAAGGCGAGCGCCAGCGTCGGGATGCTGCGCACCTGGAACCGCGCTGCCAGCGCCGGCTCCTCGTCGACGTTGACCTTGACGAGGCGGACCGCCGGTTCGAGGGCGGCGGCCGCACGCTCGAACTCCGGCGCCATCATGCGGCACGGCCCGCACCACGGCGCCCAGAAATCGATCAGCAATGGCACGCCGCTATGCCCCAGGTGGCGCTCGAAGCGCGCGGTATCGAGCGCCGTCGGGTGGCCGTCGAACAGCTTCTGGTGGCACTGCCCGCAATTGCCGCCGGCGCCGAGCTTGTCGCGCGGGACGCGGTTGGTCGTGTCGCAATGCGGGCAGACGATGTGTAGCATGGCGTGCAGCGAGGATTCCATCTTGCGCTCCTTTCACCGCTGCCTAGTGAACAGCAGCCGGAGGCCAATCTCAGCGCCCTCCCGTCGCCGCCGCATTGATCACGGTCAACCGGCTGGCGTTGCGCGGAGCTTCTCGCTGATCGGCCGATAGAGCCCGACGCGGGGGTCGCGCCCGGCAAGCGCCGCGAACGGCGCCGCATATTCCACCACCGCGAGGCCGCACTCGGCGATCGTGCCGTCGAGCCCGACACCGCGCAGCCACGTCACGCCGACCGGCTCCGGCAACGCGATGTCGCGCGCCTCGCGCAGCAGCAGGAGATGGCCCCCTTCCGGCACCTCCGGCGTCGCATCGACGCCGTCGAGCAGGTTGCGGTGCCAATTGGTCTGCAATTCCCGCCACTCGCCGACCGAGCCCGGGCCGCCGCGCGAACGGTAGGCCGGGCTGTCAAACATCGCCGCCGATTCCACCTCGTGCAGCGCAAGATACGGCGCCACCATCGGCACCACCGCCTCAAAGCGCTGCGAGGCGCGGAAGCCGGGCACCGTCAGCAGCACCCGAACATGCGCCAGATACCACTCGTGCCATTCGGCAAGGCGCTCGGGATGCGGGAAATCCATTTCGACCATGTAGATCATGCCTGCCCTCGCCGCCCGCAGTGAAGCCGTGCGCTCGCAGCTAGAGCCGCCGCCGCGGCCCGGTCAAGCCCAAGGGTGCTGAGCGACCGCTGGACAAGCGGGAGCGGCCTGATTAACTCTCGCGCATGGACCAGACAGCGCTGAGCGTGCGGGCGATCCTGGCCGGCGAGGCGCCGCCGGCGATGCCGGTGACGGCCCAGGGCTGGCTCCGCACCCGCCGCGATTCGAAGGCCGGGATCTCGTTTCTCCATGTGTCGGACGGCTCGGCGTTCCAGCCGCTGCAGGTGGTGGCGCCGAACACGCTCACGAATTACGACAGCGAGATCCTGCACCTCACCGCCGGCTGCGCGATCGAGGCCACCGGCCAGATCGTGCCGTCGCCGGCGAAGGGGCAGAAGTTCGAGATGCAGGCCGCGTCGGTGCGGGTGCTCGGCTGGGTCGACGACCCCGACACCTACCCGATCCAGCCGAAGCCGCACACGCTCGAATATCTGCGCGAGGTGGCGCATCTGCGGCCGCGCACCAACGTCATCGGCGCCGCTACCCGGGTGCGGCACACGCTCGCCAAGGCGATCCACCGCTTTTTCGACGAGGACGGCTTCTTCTGGGTCAACACGCCGATCATCACTGCCTCCGACGCCGAGGGCGCCGGCGCGCTGTTCCGCGTCTCGACGCTCGACTTTGCCAACCTGCCGCGCGGTGACGACGGCCGCATCGACTTCTCGCAGGATTTCTTCGGCCGCGAAGCCTTTCTGACGGTCTCCGGCCAGCTCGCGGTCGAGGCCTATTGCCTGGCATTGACCAAGGTCTACACGTTCGGGCCGACCTTCCGGGCCGAGAACTCCAACACCAGCCGTCATCTCGCCGAGTTCTGGATGATCGAGCCGGAGATCGCGTTCGCCGACCTGTCCGACAATGCGACCCTGGCCGAGCGGCTGCTGAAGCACGCGTTGGCGGCGGTGTTGGACGAGCGGGCGGACGACCTCGCCTTTTTCGACGAGCGCATCGAGAAGGGGCTCATCGCCAAGCTCGAAGGCATTGTCGCCTCCGAATTCGTGCGCATGGATTACGGCGAGGCGATCGGCGTGCTGGAGCGCTCGAACCGCAAATTCGAATTCCCGGTCGCCTGGGGGATCGACCTGCAATCCGAACACGAGCGCTACCTGACCGAAGAATACGCCAAGAAGTCGGTCATCGTGATGAACTACCCGAAGGCGATCAAAGCCTTCTACATGCGGGTCAACGACGACGGGAAGACCGTGGCGGCGATGGACGTCTTGGCGCCCGGCATCGGCGAGATCGTCGGGGGCAGCCAGCGCGAGGAGCGGCTCGACGTGCTCGACCAGCGTCTTGCCGAACTCGGAATCGACAAGGAGCTTTACGGCTGGTACCGCGATCTGCGGCGCTACGGCACGGTGCCGCACGCCGGCTTCGGCCTCGGCTTCGAGCGCACGCTGGCCTATGTCACCGGCCTTGCCAACGTCCGCGACGCCATCCCCTTCCCGCGCACCCCGGGAAACGCCCGCTATTGAGGGTACTCGGCCGGGGGCAGCCCGGCCACGCCGCGGTGATCGAGTTAAGAGGATCAATGAACCCAGCTCATCAGCCTCCGCAAGCGATTATTAAGCCGCGGAAATATCAGTGCTCTTGGCGCAGCCCGGCGAGTTGTGCACACCGGCTGTTGTGTCCTGGCGACACCGCCATAATGTTCGCATGTTACACCCCATTTACCCTTGACAGGGTTTTCTTGTCCGTAAAACCAGTTAGTTAGAGATGAGATTTCGAATTCGTGCCAAATTTTGTTGCAAAGGAAGCGATTGATCGTGCGGCCCGGCGCTCCAAGCTTTCTACAGAGTTATCCCCAGCCCGGGGCGCCGCAGCCGATGGCAGTCGGATGGCAGTCGCATGACAGTGCAACCGGTTGACCCCCCGCCCCCTCCAGCGCCTGTCGAGGCGCCGGTCGAGGTGCCGCGGCTGGGGGGTCGCGCCCACCGCCGTCGCAGCGTCGCGCCGCTCGACCCGCGGCGCAGCCCGGAAGCGCCTGCCGCCGGCGTGCTGCCGATAGCGAGCGCGCCCGACGACCCGGCGGCGGCGAGCCCCGAGCCGACCCCCGATCCGGACGCGTCTGCGCCAGCGTCGGCGATTGGCGCAGCGCCGATCGCCGCCGGCGTCGCCGTGTTGCGCGCCGCCCTGCGCAGCGTGCCGGCGGCGCCCGGCGTCTACCGCATGCTCGACCGCAAGGGCGATGCGCTCTATGTCGGCAAGGCGCGCAACCTGAAAAGCCGGGTGCAGAACTATACCCACCCGGCCGGGCTGTCGAACCGCCTGCGCCGCATGGTGGCCGAGACCGTCAGCTTCGAGATCGTCGGCACCGCCACCGAGGCCGAGGCGCTGCTGCTCGAATGCAACCTGATTAAACGGCTGATGCCGCGCTACAACGTCCTGCTGCGCGACGACAAGTCGTTCCCGTTCATCCATCTGACCGCGGAGCACCGCTTCCCGCAACTCACCAAGTTCCGGGGCGCGCGCGACAAGCCCGGTGCGTATTTCGGGCCGTTCGCCTCGGCCGGCGCGGTCAATCGGACGCTCGTCGCGCTGCAGAAGGCGTTCCTGTTGCGCTCGTGCAGCGACAGCCTGTTCGCCAACCGCACGCGGCCGTGCCTACTCTACCAGATCAAGCGCTGCAGCGCCCCCTGCGTCGGCCGCATTGACGACGCCGACTATGCCGGCCTGATCGAGCAGGCGACGCTGTTCCTGTCCGGCCGCAGCCACGACATCCAGCAGCGGCTGGCGGCCGAGATGGACGCCGCCGCCGCAGCGCTCGACTTCGAGGCGGCGGCGCTGATCCGCGACCGTATCCGCGCCCTGTCGCTGGTGCAGGGCCACCAGGACATCCATGTCGCCGGCATCGTCGACGCCGACCTCATCGCCGCCTACCAGGCCGGCGGCCAGACCTGCGTCCAGGTGTTCTTTTTCCGCGGCGGCCATAATTGGGGCAACCGCGCCTACTTCCCGAGCCACGATCGGCAGCTGGCGGTCGAGGAGGTGCTGACCTCGTTTGTCGGCCAGTTCTACGACAACCGCCCGAAGCCGCCGCTGGTGCTGCTCAGCCACCGGCTGGTCGAGCAGGAGCTGGTGGCCGAGGCGCTGTCATTGGGCGGCGGCCGCGTCACGCTGGCGGTGCCGCAGCGCGGCGACAAGAAGAAGCTGGTCGACCGCATCGCCGCGGCGGCGTGCGACGCGCTCGGCCGCAGGCTCGCCGAAAGCTCCTCGCAGCGGCAGCTGCTCGACGGCGTCGCCGCCGCATTCGGGCTGGCCGAATTGGGATTGAAGGGGCCGCTCAAGCGCATCGAGGTCTACGACAACAGCCACATCCAGGGCAGCCACCCCGTCGGCGCGATGATCGTTGCCGGCCCCGACGGGATGATGAAGAACGCCTACCGCAAATTCAACATCCGCGGTCCGAAGACGGCCAATGCCGGACCGGCGGCCACCCCCACCCCAACCTTCCCCGGCCTCCGGGGGAGGGAGCCGGAGGCGATGTCGTCGGAACTCCCTCCCCCGCAGGCGGGGGAGGGCGGGGTAGGGGTGGAGGCCGAGGAACGCCGCGCTGCCGGCGGCGACGATTACGCGATGATGCGCGAGGTGTTCCGCCGCCGCTTCGGGCGGGCGCTCAAGGAAGACCCCGAGCGCCGGCAGGAGCAATGGCCGGACCTGGTGCTGATCGACGGCGGCCAGGGACAGCTGACCGCCGCGCTCGAGATCTTCGCCGAATTGGGCATCCCCGACCTGCCGATCGCCGGCATTGCCAAGGGGCCCGACCGCAACGCCGGTCGCGAGCGGTTTTTTCTGCCGGGGCGGGCGCCGTTCTCGCTCGAACCGCGCGACCCGGTGCTCTACTTTTTGCAGCGGCTGCGCGACGAGGCGCACCGCTTCGCGATCGGCGCGCACCGCACCCGGCGGGCGATGGCGATCGGCCGGTCGCCGCTCGACGAGATCGCCGGCATCGGCGCCAAGCGCAAGCACGCCCTGTTGCGTCATTTCGGGTCTGCGCGGGCGGTGGCGCGCGCCGGCCTCGCCGAAATCGAGCGCGTCGACGGCATCAGTAAGGCAATTGCAAAAAAGGTTTACTATCACTTTCACGCGGATGGCTAACATGCCGGCGGCGTTTGCCGCCGTCGGCCCGTGTTGGAGGGATGCGTGGAGTTGACCAGCGTTCCCAATCTCCTGACGTTGTCGCGCATCCTGGCGATCCCGATCGTGGTGGCGACGTTCTACGTCGACGGCGATTCGGTACGCTGGTTCGCCTGCGTGCTGTTCTCGGCCGCCGGCATCACCGACTGGCTCGACGGCCACATGGCAAGGCGCTGGGCACAGCAATCCGAGATCGGCCGCTTTCTCGATCCGATAGCCGACAAGCTCTTGGTCGCCGCGACGCTGTTGATGCTGGTGGCGACCGACCGGCTGCCGTCCGGGGCGCTGTTGCCGGCGCTGGTGATCCTGTGCCGCGAGATCCTGGTGTCCGGCCTGCGCGAATACCTCGCCGGATTGCGCGTCGGATTGCCGGTGTCGCGGCTCGCCAAATGGAAGACGACGATCCAGATGGTGGCGATCGGCTTCCTGATCGTGGGCGATGCGGGACCGGCGCTGCTGCCGGTCAAGGATATCGGGGGCACGCTGTTGTGGATCGCGGCGCTGCTGACGCTGGTCACCGGCTATGATTACCTGCGCGCCGGACTGACGCACATGACCGCGGCCGCCCCGCCATCGCACGGCAAGCGCCAGCACCTGGCGTGAAAATCACCGGCTGACCGGTTGCCGATCCGGTCCCGTCACGATAGGTAGTTCATCCCCGGGCGCGACCCCGGGAATCCCCGTGCCGCACCCCGTTGGTGGCCGGGCTCAAGCCCGCCCATTGCGCGAAACTGCAGGATGAGTTGTGGAGATCCGGGTCGAGCGGCAAGAGCGCCACATCGCGGTTGTGACGATCGTCAATGAGGCCCGTCGCAACGCGATGACGCGGGCGATGATGGCGGAGCTGGCGGCCCTGTGGGACCGCCTCGACGGCGACGACGAGTGCCGCGCCGTCGTCCTGACCGGCGCCGGTGAGCGCGCGTTTTCCTCGGGCGCCGATCTCGGCGGCGACCTCAGCGCCAGCCCGGAGACGGCGCGCGTCGTCGCCCGCGCCTTGCTCAAGGACACCCCGTTTGCAAAGCCGATCGTCGCGGCGGTCAACGGCGATTGCGTCGCCGGCGGGCTTGAACTGCTGCTGTCGACCGACATCCGTGCCGCCGTCCCCGAGGCGCGCTTCGGCCTCCCCGAGGTGCGCTGGTCGATCTACCCGTTCGGCGGCGCCACGGTGAAACTGGCGCAGCAGGTCGGACATGTGCACGCGATGGACCTGCTGCTGACCGGAAGGCTGGTCGACGCCGAATTCGCGGCACATATCGGGCTCGTCAACCAAGTCGTCGAGCGCGACCGGTTGATGCCGTGGGCATTGGCAACCGCCGCAGCGATCGCCGCCAACAGCCCCGCTGCGGTGCAGGCCGTCCGCACGCAGATCAGCAGCGCCATCGCCGATTACGCAAACAGCCGGGAAGCGCTGGAACAGGAACTCGGTGACCGGGTGCGCGCCAGCCCGCATTTCAGCGAGGGCGTCGCCGCGTTCCTCCAGAAGAGAAAGCCGGATTACCGTTAAAGACCTGCTGCGGCTTTTTCGGCTCGGTGCCCCCCTCACCCTTTCCCTCTCCCCGCACGCGGGGAGAGGGACAGGGTGAGGGGCTGCTTCGGGGCCGAGCTAGGCGCCGTAATAGGCGAAGACGACCGGCGACACGAAGGCCCAGGTTTCGATAAAGCTGGCCTTGTCGGGCTTGCGGCCGAGTTCCTCCATCGCTCCCAACAGGCAGAACCAGTTGAGCACCTCGTGCTGCCCGGATTCCTCGATCTGGT
Organism: Thiohalocapsa sp.; assembly: GCA_050257895.1. Lineage (GTDB taxonomy): Bacteria > Pseudomonadota > Alphaproteobacteria > ATCC43930 > CGMCC-115725 > DATARH01. Next base: position 3,579 of record JBLMXS010000021.1, on the reverse strand, counting down.
CGGTCGTGTAATTGTGCCAGGTGCGGTAGTCGCCGCGTTCCAGCGCCTCGTACAGAGCCCGGTCGGCGGCGACGTCGGGCCACAGCTGCCAGTTCTTCTCGGTCAGGAACGAATGCGACCATGACGAGGAGGCGACAAAGCAGGTGCGCCACGGGCTCTTTGCCATGACCCGCGCCGCGGCGGCGCCGACCTGCATGCAGCGATGCGGGTTGGGGCCGGGCGGGTCGAGGCGGTCGCCGCCGCGCATGACCTCGTCCCGCATCGCCAACGGCAGCCGCAAGCCGTGCGCGGCGTTGACGCGGCGGCCGTAGCAGTTCACCGCGAACTGCACCAGCGGATAGTCGAAGCCGCGGCGCTCGTCGTCGAGCAGGTGCAAGGTGTTCTCGAAGGCGTGGCCGATCGGGTGGTGCAGCGGCTTATAGGCGTAGCCGACATCGATCCCGGCCTCGATCAGGCCGGTGGCGAGGTATTTACCGGCCTCCTTGTGGCCCTTCACACGGAATGTCTTGTCGGCCGGCTCGCCCCACGGGTTCCAGGGACTGCGGCGATGCGCCCAGGGCTCGCGCTCCTGGTCGTCATAGGCGAGGACGGCGAAGGGCGGGACGATGTCCTCCTTGAAGTTCTCGTACTGGTCGTCGCCCCACATGACGACGACGTCCGGGTCGAATTCGTCGATCCGGCGGCGCGCCTCGGCGAAATGCGCCCGGTAGACCTCGCGGCCCTTGGCGGCGGCGCCGGTGCCCCAATCGTTGCCGAGTTCTTCGCGCAGCGGCGCCGGCCAGTTCGCCGGGTTCTTCATCGCCGCCGGCATGTCGGGGTCGTCGAGCGCCGCGCGCAGCATGAACGTCCAGTCCTCGTTCGGCCGCAGCATCAGGGGCCGATGCGTGCACCCGACGCCCAGAATCTCGGCCATCCTCTTCCTCCCTTTTCGTCAGTTCGTGTCGTCATTGCGAGCGAAGCGAAGCAATCCCGTGCGAGGCTGGCCTTCCGCAACGCGATTGCTTCGTCGCTGCACTCCTCGCAATGACGGTGGCGGTCAGGCAGATTGGCGCTGCGCCGCCGGCAGGAGCCCCTCGCTGTATTGCGGGCGCAGCACGTCGAGCCGCATCGGCACCGGTGTGCCGAGCCATAGCGCGTTCTTGCTGTGGTCGTCGTAGGAGCTTTCAGTCAGCGGGTGCACCAAGACGTCGAGCCCGCCGCGGTTGAGCATCAGCCACGGCACGATCTGCTGGAACTCCGGCGTCTCGAAGATGACATTGAACTGCGAGATCGGGTGCGGCCCGCGCGGCTCGTCGCTGAATCCGCCCGGCTCGACCTTGAACTTCGCGATGATCGCCTCGCGCAGTGCCGCCGCCTTGGCCTTCGTCTCGGCGTTGTAATAGACGTGCGCGTGATAGCCGCGGTTCTCGCTCATCCGGCTCCTCCTGTTCGGTCCTTTCAACTGCCGCTGATATAGCATTCTCGCAACCCAAAATCCGCATTCCCGGCGAAAGCGAAAGCCGGGATCCATGCTGCCGCCAGTCAAGCGCCTGAACCGCGGATCCCGGCTTGCGCCGGGAATGCGGTGATTGGTATTGCGCGGTGGCACTTACGGTCTCGCCGGCGGCATCTCGATGCCGAGGAGGCGGGCGGCGTTGCCGCCGAGGATGGCGCGGCGCTCGCAATCGTCGAGCCCGGGCGCGCCCTCGACAAAGCCGACCGGGTCGATTTCGCCCATGTCGGCCGGGTAGTCGGTCGCCACCAGCACGTGGTCGGCGCCGTACTGCTCGACGAGGTATTGCAATTGGTGGTGGGTGAAGACCAGCGAGTCGAAATAGAGCCGCTTCAGATAGGTCGTCGGCATGTGGCGCAGGTGCTCGCAGGTATCGGGACGGGCCGAGGCGGCGTGATCGATGCGGCCGTTATAGGCGCCGATATAGCCGCCGCCATGAGCCAGCACGAGCTTCAAATTGGGATGCTGGTGCAGGACGCCGCCGAAGATCAGGTGATGTACCGCGACGGTCGTGTCGAGCGGGTTGCCGATGACGTTGGTGAGATAATGATCGCGGAAGCGGCTGGCTTCGGGGAAGCCGGTCGGGTGCATGAAGATCGTCAGCCCGAGTTCTTCACAGCGCGCGAAGATCGGCCGGAAGCGGTCCTCGGAGAGGTCGGCGCCGGCGACGTTGGTGGCGATCTCGATACCGCGCAGCCCCAATGATTTGGAGAGGCGGTCGAGCTCGGCGACCGCCAGCTCCGGCGCCTGGAACGGCACCGTGCCGAGCCCGACGAAGCGGTCGGGGTGTTTGGCACAGATATCGGCGAGGTTGTCGTTGATGACGCGCGCGGTGGCGATGCCGAGATCGGGCGGCGCACTGTAATAGGTCTGCGCCGGCGACGGGGTGATCGCCTGGATGTCGATCCCCATCAGGTCCATGTCTTCGAGGCGCTTCTCGACCGTCGTGCCCTGGATGCGGGTGCGCTCGGCCTGCTCGCGGTTGACCTGGCGCGTCAGCTCGTTGGCGAAGTGATGGCGCGGCTGCCAGTTCTCGAGGCCGGAGCCCTTGACCATCTCCTCGGCCTTGGGGGTCGTCACGTGGCAGTGGATGTCGATCGTGAACCATTTGCCGCGGGCGTGCATCGGGCCCGGAAACCGGCCCGGGATGCGGGCTCCCTCCGGCAGGCAGGTGAACAGCATCGGCGTCTCCTCCTCGGTTCCGGCTCGTTTCCGGCATTGTAAGCGGGATCGCGCGCGCTGCGTCCAGTCGATTGCGCGGTGTCGGCCGCGAGGCCATATAGCGGCGATGCAATTCCTTACGAAGACGGCAACGAAGGCGACGACAGCGGCGGGCGGCTGGGCCGCCCGTGCGTGGAGCGCCGGCGAGTGGACCAAACGCGGCCGGGCCGCCGGCGACGACGGCAAGCAGGCGCTGCTGGCGATGCTGCGCCAGGGCTTCGACTGGGCCTATGAGCGCGCGATCGGCGGCATGCCCGGGCTCGACGGGGCCGAGCAATTGGCGGCGCGCTACACGGCCCGTCACGCCGATGCCGATGCCGCGGTGAAGGCGCTGATCAACTGGCAGAGCGGCGTCGCCGGCACCGCCGGGTTTGCCACCGGCATTGGCGGCTTTGTCGCGCTGCCGGTGGCGATGCCGGCCAACATCGCCAGCGCCCTCTACATCCAGGCGCGGCTGGTGGCGGCGATCGCGCATCTGCGCGGCCACGATTTGCGCAGCGACGAGGTGCGCGCCTTGGCGCTCGCTTGCCTCGCCGGGTCGAAGGCGGCCGATACGGCGCGCGACGCCGGCGTGCGGCTCGGCACCCGGCTGGCGCGCGACGGCGCCGGCTGGCTGTCGCCGGTGCTGTTCAAGAAGGCGGCGCATGCCGCGCGAGCCGGAGCGCCAGCCGTCTGCGCCGCCGGCAACGGCGCGGCAAAGCTCGGCAAATTGGTGCCGGTGGTCGGCGGCGTCGTCGCCGGCGGCTTCGACGCGGCGATGACGCAGATGATCGGGCGCACCGCCGACCGCGTCTTCCGCCGCCTTGCGATGCCGCCGCAGACAAGCTAGATCCCGGCGGAGGCGGGGCCCCATCCATCAGGCGACG
>JBLMXS010000020.1:0-3186 GCA_050257895.1 Thiohalocapsa sp. | reverse complement strand
GCCGAGGCGACCAGCGAGAAGATGGCGTTCGGGCATTTCGCCGATGGCCGCGTCTCGGCAGTGCTCGGCACCCATACCCATGTCCCGACCGCCGACGCGCAGATCCTGCCGGGCGGCACCGCCTTCCTTAGCGATTGCGGGATGTGCGGCGACTACGATTCGGTGATCGGCATGCAGAAGGCGCCGTCGGTGCGCCGCTTCGTCACCCGCATGCCGGGCGAGAAGCCGAAGCCGGCCGAGGGCGAGGGGACGCTATGCGGCGTCTTTATCGCGATTGACGAGGCGAGCGGCCTGGCGCGGCGTATCGAGCCGGTGCGCCTCGGCGGCCGCCTCGCGCCGCATGTCCCGTTGCCATAGCGCGGCGGAAGCCCGTCCCGGGCCGCCGCAATCCTGCCATATTGCGGTGTTAGGCCGCCGCCACCCCGGAAAACGCCGATGGCCGTCCAAATCCCAGGGAAAAGGCTGCAATGGCTGGCCATTCGCAATTCAAAAACATCATGTATCGCAAGGGCGCGCAGGACAAAAAGCGCGCCAAGGTCTTCACCAAGCTGATCCGCGAGCTGACGACCGCGGCTCGCTCTGGGCTGCCGGACCCGGCCGCCAACCCGCGGTTGCGCGCCGCCGTGCTGGCCGCCCGCCAGGCCAACATGCCGAAGGACACCGTCGAGCGCGCGATCAAGCGCGGCGCCGGCGGCGAGGGCGGCGACGCTTATGAGGAGGTGCGCTACGAGGGCTACGGGCCGGCCGGCGTCGCGGTCATCGTCGAGGCCCTGACCGACAACCGCAACCGCACCGCCAGCGAGGTGCGCGCGGCCTTTACCAAGGCAGGCGGCGCGCTCGGCGAGACCGGCAGCGTCGGCTTCATGTTCGACCATGTCGGCGAGATCGCCTATCCGGCCGCCGCCGCCAGCGCCGACGAGATGCTGGAGGCGGCGATCGAGGCGGGCGCCGCCGATGTCGAGAGCGACGACGAAGGTCATGTCGTGCTCGCGGCGCCGGACGACTTCAACAGCGTGCGCGACGCACTGGAGGAGCGGTTCGGCCCGGCCGAGTCGGCGCGCCTCGCGTGGCGGCCGAAGACGACGAATGCGATCGACGAGGAGACCGCGGCCGGCCTCTTCAAGCTTTTGGAAACCCTCGAAGACAGCGATGACGTGCAGAACGTCTATGCCAATTTCGAGGTCGGCGAAGAGGTGATGGCGCGGCTCAGCGCCTAGGATTGGTTGGGGATAGTACTCACTGTCATCCCGGCGAAAGCCGGGATCCGTGCTGGTGCACGTACCGGCGTCGCCCAGGTTCGAAGCTTCATCTGCAAGCCCGGGTGTCACGATTGCGGCTCCATGGCCCCCGGCTTCCGCCGGGGTGACAGACAATGTGCGGGGGAAGGGGGAATGCGGGTTCTCGGGCTCGATCCGGGGCTGCGGCATACCGGCTGGGGAGTGATCGACTTCGACGGCAACCGCCTGCGCCATGTCGCCGACGGCGTCGCGCATGCCTCCGTCGACTTGCCGCTGGCGCAGCGCCTGCTCGCGCTGTTCCGCCAGCTGGGCGAGGTTATCGGGCGCTTCCGTCCGGACGAGGCGGCGGTCGAAGAGAGCTTCGTCAACAAGAACGCCGCCTCGACGCTAAAGCTCGGCGTCGCGCGCGGCGTCGTCCTGCTGGCCCCGGCCGAGCGCGGCCTGCCGGTCGCCGAATATTCCGCCAACATGATCAAGAAATCGGTCGTCGGCGCGGGCCATGCCGACAAGTCACAAGTGCAGCTGATGGTCAGGCAGCTGCTGCCGGGCTGCGCCATCGCCGCGCCGGATGCCGCCGATGCGCTGGCGGTGGCGATCTGCCATGCGCATCACAGCCAGACGCGGCGGGCGTGGCAGGGGCGCGACGCCGCTGCTGCCGGAGCGGCCGCGCAATGATCGCCAAGCTTTCCGGCATCGTCGACTCGGTCGGGACCGACGGTGCCGTCGTGGATGTCGGCGGGGTCGGCTATCTCGTCTTCGCGTCCTCGCGCACGCTGGGACGCCTGCCGCCGTCCGGCGCCGACATCCGGCTGTTGATCGAGACGCATGTCCGCGAGGACCACATCCATCTCTACGGTTTTGTCGATCCTGCCGAGCGCGACTGGTTTCGCCTGCTGGTGACGGTGCAGGGGGTGGGGGCCCGCCTCGCGCTGGCGATCCTGTCGGCCGCGGCGCCTGAAGCGCTGCTGCTGGCGATCCTGGCGCAGGACAAGGCGGTGCTGACGCAGGCGGACGGCGTCGGCCCGCGGCTCGCCGCACGCATCGTCAACGAATTGCGCGACAAGGTCGGCGGGCTGGCGCTGCCGCAGCAGGCACCCGTAGCGGCAGCGGCGGGTGTCGCCGGCGGCATCGGCGGCGACGGTGCCGGGGCGGTCAGCCCGGAGGCGGTGTCGGCGCTCGTCAATCTCGGCTATCGCCGCGCCGAAGCGTTCGGCGCCGTCGCGGCGGCATCGCGCCGACTCGGCAACGAGGCGGCGCTCGACGCACTGATCCGCGCCGGCTTGCAGGAGCTCGGCCGCAGTCAAGGGCCTGACCGCGAGGCGGCCCAGTGAGGGGTGCCGGGAGCGAGGCGGCGCGCGTCGTCGCGCAGGAGCGCCTCCCGGCCGAGGCGGCGCCGGAAGCCTCGATCCGGCCGCTGGCGCTCGATGAGTTCGTCGGCCAGCGGCAATTGCGCGACAATCTGCGGGTCTTTATCGCGGCCGCGAAAACCCGCGGCGAGGCGCTCGACCACGTGCTGTTCTTCGGCCCGCCCGGGCTCGGCAAGACGACCTTGGCGCAGATCGTGGCGCGCGAATTGGGGGTCGGGTTCCGCGCCACCTCGGGGCCGGTCATCCAGCGCGCCGGCGACCTCGCGGCGCTCCTCACCAACCTGCAGCCGCGCGACCTGTTGTTCATCGACGAGATCCATCGCCTGATGCCGGCGGTCGAGGAGGTGCTCTACCCGGCGATGGAGGATTTCCAGCTCGACCTGGTGATCGGCGAGGGTCCGGCCGCGCGCACCGTGCGCATCGACCTGCAACCCTTCACCCTGGTCGGGGCGACGACGCGGCTGGGCCTGCTGACCACGCCGCTGCGCGACCGCTTCGGCATCCCGACGCGGCTGCAGTTCTACTCCGAGGACGAACTGTGCCGCATCGTCGCACGCGGCGCCGCCCTTCTGGGCGTCGAG